>JALNWR010000169.1 GCA_023230795.1 Candidatus Cloacimonadota bacterium | reverse complement strand
CATGATTAACTCCTGTCTAATGATGGAACCATATTGTTGAGGCTATCTATCTTGTCAAGAACTATTTACATATATTTTTTGTCCACTTTTATGTGCAACGGTCTTTATATAATGGCCCTGGTAATTCCGGGGCTATTTTTGTATGTGGGTAGGTTTAAGCAGTGGACAGGAAGGTAAGGGGGGACATGAATAGGGAGAAATGGGGATTGTGTTGTAAGTGGTGGTGTGGTGGGGGGTTAGGTGGAGTAAAAGGGGAAAGTGGTTGGCGAGAAATAATGTTGACTGGTGCTTAATGGTGCGGGAGTTTGGCGAGAAATCTGTTAAAGGTTGGGGAATATGTGGTTTAGGGTGTTTTGGGGAGTGAGGTGCGGAAAAGTGGTTGGCGAGAACAAAGACAGCTCAGAGAGAAATCTGGCCAGTTCAGGGAGATATTTGGGAAGGATTGAGGGGTATTTTGAGAGTGAGATGGGGGATTTATGACGATCCAAAGCAATTTTCAAGATGAAGATTTGGTCAACGGGGCAAGTATTCGATGATATCGAATAGTTCAAGCTGAAGCAGATAGAGGCCTTACAGGTTTTGTGGCAAGAAAAGAGCCCCATGTAGGCGGGGCTCTTATTGTATCTGGTGTTTTGGGCAATGTATAGGGTTATGGTAGATGGATTGCCGGGGTGTGATCAGAGTTCATCGATGTACCACCAGAATTGAGAGCGGGGCACATTATATTTTTCTCTATAAGGTTTAATATAGCTGATAACGTAGTTATATGGAGGGTCTAAGATGAGCTCTTTACAGTCAAGGATAGCTTTGTAAAGGTCTTGAGAGTCTTCTGAGAAAGGTAACTCATTAGGCTCGGACATATTCATACACATAGAGAAGTACTCGTCAGGTCTGAAGACACATCTTTTTTCGAGAGCGTATTCGAAAACATCGAGATACTTGGGATCGGTGTCGTTTGCGGGTCTTTTCCACATTATTGAACTCCTTTGATATCATAGTATTTGGTATTAGTTCCGGCGAGAGCCTTTGAGATTGCTGCGTCTTTTGAGTGTCCATAGCAGCCTCTGATGACGCCATTGGTATCGGCTACGACATAGCCTTGATGGGTTTCTGAATAGAAGGTGAACTGGAGCTGACCCTTGAAGGTCTGGCAGCGGATGTGATCGGGGTTTTTGTAGATATCGCGGGCTTTTTGGACAAAGTCCTGACGGTTGTCGATGCCGAAGTCTTTCATGCCGTGTTTACCGAAGTCGCTTTCCCAGTCTTTATCGCTATAGTTTGGATATTTATCATGGCGGATACCTTCTAACTTGTTGAGTATTTCTTGTTCCGACAAGTCTTTGATGGCGAAGTTTTTGTCAATGGGTTTATCGAGATCGACCTCACCTTCCAGGGCGAAGTCGTCGATCCAGGAGATGATTTTGGTGCGGCACTTCCAATGGTAGGGCGGGAGTCCGACAGAGGGGAAGGCTTCCTGGAGCTCGGCGGAGGAGAGGGCGCCCATAGCCTGGACATCGGCATCTTTGAGGAAGGGAACGATGGATTGAATTTCGGATTTGACTTCATCGGAAGAGCGTCCATCGGTGGTAAGCTGGAGGAGCTGGTTTTTGACGGAGATCATCTTGGGGACTTCGATGATTCGGCCGTGGAGCTCCTGGCAGATCGGCGAGGTGCGATCGTCCATAATGGCGACGATTTCGGCTTTGGCGACGCCATGTAGCTCCATGGCTTCGACGGTGGCGATGGAGCGGGTACGGGTCATGGCGTTTTCGGCAAAGGCCTTCCAGTAGTCTTTGTTTCGGTTCATGTTTTTGAAGAGGTCTTTGAGTGAGTCTGCGGCCTGGGCGCGGGTCCAGCCTTCGGAGAGAGCTTTATCCAGGAGGGGGACGAGCTTGTCATCTACATCTTTGCCGAAGTGTTTGCCGATCCAGAAGAGGTTTTGGCGGGTGAGTTTATTGACGGTGGCCTTTTGGGCTATATTGTAGGTTCCGGCATGGATACCGATGGAGGTGCCAAACTCCAGGATGGCGGTTTTGTAGGCGATGGTATTGATTTTACCGAGCTCGTCGGCGACATTATCCTGAAGCTGCTGACTGAGGAGGTGGCGTGAATTGTCTAAAAGGCGTGATCGAGACCAGATGAAAATTAGGTTCTAAAAAAAATGGGGGAATGCCTGCACAAGATTTTTCTTGACAGTAATTTAGGATTGTATCTATATAGCAAAGGCTGGTTTGCAGTTCTCGTAATCAGCTTTTAGCTTATATCGTGTTTAGCGAAGGGTTGCTCAGGGATAGTCAATGATTCTGAAGAACAGAGTTCGATTTACACCCACATTTTGGGCTCAGTTTCCAGATGAATTCTGACGATCAAGCAACTTTATCGGCATGGTTTATCATGTTTTTAACCCTATTAAAAAGGAGTTATCATGAACAAGGTAATATTTCTGGCTTTGTTGGGTTTGCTGGGGGCAAGTGCCTTATGGGCGGTTCCAGGTCTGGCTTTGGAATATGGAGGCGGAGTACAGGTGACAGAGGATTTTAGCTGTTATGTTTTGCAAGAATCCACACAGCTACTGCGTTTTTACAAGCTCACCCCGGCAGAAAACGGGTTTGGCATTGAAAGCTTTTATGTGAATATGTCAAACGAGATAAGCACTCCCACTTTCATCTATGAATACCAGCATTCACAGTCGCTTCAGCAAGACGGCGGGGCTGTAAGTCTGGTCCTGGCCAAAAGCTTTATGGGCAATGCTTATATCTTGCATAAGAACGACCTGTACCTGTTTATGACAGTGATCGACCAAGACATGCAGGTGTCCACTGTGGTCACCTCAAATCCCGGACTCAGTTTTGAGCAAGACCCAATATTCAGGCGCACTTTCTGCTTTCTGGATCCTGAGCTGATGATACTCTCCAATCAAGCTAACCTTTACCTGCTCAATCTGCAAACCCAGAGCTGCAGCTTTTACTGGACATTCCCGAATGCTGTCAGCCCCGTAAGCCTGAACCGGGTGGATGATGAACATGTGATCATGTCTGCCTGGCTTGGCTATAAGGACGAAACCAATTTCCTGCTCAATTATCAAACCATGGTGCGGACTCACATCGATTATCTGGGCTGGAATACCGTCCCAATCAGCGGTGACTTTGGTAATAAGCGTTTTCTTGCAAATCAAAATCGGCATGATGGTGATGGTATGGATTTGGTACGTACCTTGCTGATGGATATCCATCCAAACAACACAGTTTCTTACTTTCCTCTTTATTATGGCGGCAGCCCGAACTTTTTCGATTATACTCCCATGCACACCTTCGAGCAGATCAATCTTTTGGGCGATAACCGCTTCCTGGCCATCTGTACCGATCTGTTTGAGATTCCCCGGAACAGGAAATTGGGAATATTCCGGATCGAGGGAAACAGCATAGTCTATGATCAGCTTTTCACAGAATTGCATAGTCCGGATCATCCCGCCAGGATTTATAAGATCCAAGACGGATATTACCTCAGCTTTCACTACTACACTCCCACACCGGAGTCTGCAAAGCTATTGGATATGGAATCTCAGACTATCAGCCTGCCCGATACCAATGTGATTGTGAGTCCTGGGAACCTCTTATCTACAGACGACAATTCGTTTTACATAGTCAATTCAGGAAACCACGTGCATTGCTATAGATTGGTAGAACCCAGCTCTGTACCACCGGAAAATCCCATGCCACCAGCCCTGCTACACTTGAGTATAGGCCCAAATCCGTTCAAAGAAAAGCTCAATGTAACCCTTAACTGCAGCAAACAGGATATTGCGAAGATTGAGGTCTATGATCTAAGGGGACGTTTGATCATAAAATTGGCAGAAGGCAGCCCGGGAGACCTACGCTGTGTATGGGATGGCAAAAGTGCTGCAGGACGTCGCCTTCCTTCTGGTATCTACATAGTTCGCGCTACAGCCAGCGGCAGTTCGAAAGCAATGAAAGTAGTCCTGCTGGACTAAGCCCTGGCTGGCAAGCAGACTCGCGATAAGCTGGTTTTTTACAATAGCAGCTTTATTCCCATGCATTCCAGCAGGGAGACCGCATCCGGCAGGCTGAAAGTGGCATCTTTGACATTGTTATTGAGCGGGTTGATGGTGTAGCCATGCGCTCCGTTGAACCTGGCTTTGCTGAGCTTGGTATTGTTAAAATTCACGCAGCTGAAGCTGCTGTTTGTGAAATTGCTTTCTGATAAGTCAGAGCCGAGGAAATCCGTTTCGATTATTTCGCACTGTTGATAGCTGGTTTTCTTTAGTTCCATCAGGTTGAAATTGCAGCTACGCAGGAGGCATCCGGAAAAACCTATATCAAAGCCAAGGGTATTGCAGAGGGTAAAATCTACCCCCACCAGTTTACAGGTCTCAAATCTTACTCCCTGAAGCATGGCATCCCGGAAAGAGGTGAGCGACAGATTGCAATCCTTGAACGTAGTGCTATCCAGGATACCGTCGAAACGAAGCTGAGAGAAATCGCAGCCTTCAAAGCGGCATTGGGTAAAATTACGCCCCGTCAGAGCCAGGCCTTCCAGGTCCTTTATGGTCTGGTCTTCAATATCTTCCAGATAATCTGTCATAGTCATCATCTTTTGCATCTTCTATAGAGACGGCCTCAGCGAGATAGGCACAGGGCTTAATTTTGCACTGCGATATACAAAGCCGTCGCCAGTTTCACCAGATTCTCATCGGTGGTATTCAACCTTTCGCTGAGCACTTGGGCGATGTTTTTCATGATGTGATATGCAGCTTTGTGGTTTTCTCGGGCATAGCGGTCAAAATCCTGTTTAGTAAGGGTATAAAGCTGGGAATCCACGATAGCGATTACGTTGGCATTGCGGGGAGCCTGGCCCAGGATGCCGTTTTCGCCAAAGGTGGGCAGGACATCAGCCGAGAGGGTGGCCAGCACCTTTTGGGTGGAGGTGATATCCTCATCGAAGCCTTTTACCAGGTCTTTGGTTACGCGCACAGCCCCTTTCACCAGGATAAAGATTTGTGCGCCTATGGTTTCTTCTTTCAGCACATAAGAGCCTTTACTGAAATTCACCATTTCCAGATAGGGCAAGAGAGACTTCAAGTCCTCTTCGCTGAGACCAGCAAATAAGCGGATTTTCTTCAAAGTTTCCAATTTCTGCATAATTCCTCCTACTGAAGGATAATGGCCTGATCGCTTTCCTGAATAATGCTCTGCCGGGGAGGATTGAAGCGGATGCTGCTTTTATTCTCGGTAAAGAATTTTTGGGATTTGCTTAAGGTGGTCTTGATAAACTGATCTATGGCAGAGGAATTGTCATCAAAGATAGTATCCAGCTCCAGCTCCGGCTCCCGGGTCATAAGGCCGATCATAATGTGCCCTTCTTCCTGATAAATATGATCGTAGAGCTCGCCGTATTCTTTGCCGTAGAACTCATCAGTAATCTTGCAAGTGCAGATTTTGGATTCTGCATTTTTCACCAATTGGGTGTAAATGCTCAGATTATTCGGATCCGCGATGTTTTCGGCCAGCATATATCCTCCCAGATCGTCCCAGATAAAGACTTTGGTGATGCCGATGCGTTGCAGCATCTGCTTGTTTTCAT
>JALNWR010000168.1 GCA_023230795.1 Candidatus Cloacimonadota bacterium | reverse complement strand
GGACGTGCTTGTGCAGCCGAAGATCTCCTGCATCCCGGGGCCGCCGGCCAGGATGATGGGCTGCGGCCACTGCTCTATTCCGAAGGCATTGATCTTTTGTGCATAGATATCCGTATCTCCGGCATCCGTATCCTCCCAGAGGGCGATCACGCAATCATCCGAAGTGTGTATATAATTCCCTTCCCAGTCCACTTTCCAGGCCTTGCGCAAGGGCACTTCCTGAGCTGAAATCAAAAGAATCGCTCCTAAGAGCAAAATTAGCATAATACTGCGTTTCATGATCTCCTCCTTCAGAATCTCGTATTTAGTCTATTATTTAACTGTTGCAATTATTGTTCCATATAGCTGAAAATAAATGAGTTCGCTGGCAGCTATGAAGCTCTCAAAACCCTGGATCATCAGATGAGTGCTCAAGCCTTAGTGCAATTCATGATCTGTCTTAGATGTGGACATACAGGCCCGGTTGCCCCGCCTTAAAAGGCGGGGGAAACGTCTTGGGGCGTGTGTCAGAATCCGTCCTGGCAGTTAAAACTGCCAGCTAAAGTCTTTTAAGACAAAATAGAGATACAGATCTCCCTCAAATTCTTTTAAGGCAAAATAGAGATACCACTAACCCCTAAAGCCTAAAACCTATCACCTAAAATCTAACCCCCTAACCTTTAAAACCTAACCCCTAACCCCTTTGATGTCGTAGAGATGTCGTGGAGATAGCAGTAAATATTACCCTTATCTACACGGCATATCTATCACATGTTATACGGAAGGGCTACTGCAACTTGCAAGATGGGAAGGCAGGCTGCGTAATCGAAATCAGGTTCAAAATAAATGGGAGAATGTCTGCCTGATGGTTTTTTATTGACAGAATCACAGCAGACAGATAATGTTACCGTTACTGGGAAAATGCCTAAAAAGCACTTCCAATAATGTCTTACGGAGCTAAAATGAAAATACTGATCACAGGTGGCGCGGGCTTCATTGGTTCGCATCTGGCCGAACGTCTTCTCAAAGAAGGCCATGAAGTGTACGCGATAGATAACCTATCTACAGGAAGTCTCGAAAACATAAAAACCTTAAGGGAAAATCCCAAGTTCCATTTCCATATGGGAAGCATATTGGATCGTGAGCTGATGAGCGAGCTAATCTCGAAATGCAAGCAGGTCTATCACCTGGCCGCTGCGGTGGGAGTGAAATACATCATCGAAAACCCGCTGCTCTCGCTAAAAACCAATATTACGGGCACAGACAACGTTCTGGAGCTGTGCAACAAATACAAATCCAAGGCTTTGATCACCTCCTCCAGCGAGATTTATGGCAAGAGCGAAAAAATGCCGTTTTCAGAGCAGGACGATCGTCTTTTGGGCTCCACTCACATCAGCCGTTGGGGCTATAGCTGCTCCAAGGCTATCGACGAATTTATGGCTCTGGCTTTTCATCGCGAAAAGAAATTGCCGGTAGTGATAGTGCGCTGTTTCAATACCGTGGGTCCCCGGCAGTCCGGACAGTATGGCATGGTCTTGCCAAAGTTCATCAAATCAGCCTTGATGGATCAACCCATAGTAATCTTTGGCACGGGCAAGCAGACCCGCTGTTTTGCCGATGTTTCCGATGTGGTAGGCGCTTTTATCAAGCTGATGAACAGCCCGGAATGCGAAGGCGAGATCTTCAACGTAGGCACCACGGAAGCGATCAGCATAGAAGAGCTGGCTCAAAAGGTGAAGAAGATGTGCGAAAGCAAATCCAAGATCGAATACATGAGCTATGAAGTTGCTTATGAAGAAGGATTTGAGGATATGATGAACCGTAAGCCGGATTTGGACAAGATCAAAGAGTTTATCGGTTATGAACCGGAGTATCGGCTCGACGACATCATCACTCGCATGATAGAGTATTATGAGAATTAAGTATATATGCAGCATAGCCTTGCTGCTGATCATGAACTTGAGTTTTGCGCTGGATTTCCCCCTGGCAGAGATACCGCAGCTCAGCATCAGCATCAGCGGTTATGTAGAAAACCCCGGCACATACAAAGTCTATTCTTCAGATCGGCTTTCGGATGCTCTGCTGAAGGCAGAAAGTTCTGATGAGCTGGGTCTGCGCCAGCCGAGCAGTATCAAGCTGGACACAGACCCCTTGCAGAAGCTGAATCCGATTCCGCTACTAAGGGAAGAAGAAGAGGAAACCCGCGATTTTGCCAAACATCAGGCGCTGCGTCATATCGTTTTGATGCGGGGTGGGCAGCAGGAGACTTACGATCTGCTGAGATTTTACCGCCAGGGGGACATCTCCCAAAACCCCCTGCTCCGAGATGGGGATATCGTCCACGTGCCGGTGATAGAGGATATAGTCAGCATCCGCGGAGCCGTGGCTTATGCCGGCGATCTGGAATATAAACAGGGAGACACCGTGGGGCAGATTATCGATCTGGCTTTGGGCACTCTGCCCGGGGCCGAGCTCTCGGCAGTGCGCCTGAACATATATCAGGGAAAAGACAGTCCTTACCAGACCCAAATCCTGAATCTTGTAGATCAGCCCCAGCTCAAAGCTACCGCTATGTATCCCGGAGACCTGCTGATGATCCCCATAAACAGCCGTTTCCAGGAGAAAAAGCTGGTAAATCTAAGCGGTAGATTTGTGCATCAGGGCGAGTATATCCTGGCGGAAGATGCCAGCCTGTGGGATGCCATCCAAATGGCCGGCGGCGTCACTGAAGATGCTGATCTGGCCAATGCAGTGGTGCTGAACCACACTTTCAATGCCGAGATGGACCCCGAATTTGAACGCCTCAAACTGCATGATACCGCAGAGATGAGCCCCATCGAATATGCCTATTTCCGCAGCAAGCTGCGTCAGGCCCGAGGACGCTACAGCGTAGATTTTGCCCGGGTTCTGCACAGCGAAGGCAAAGAAGGCAATATCATCTTAAATGATGGAGATTATATATACTTACCCCAAGAGCTGAACATGGTGCGGGTGAGCGGACAGGTGAAAAATCCGGGTCTGATACCTTTTCAAGAAGGCAAAGGCTATAAATATTATGTTAAGCAAGCCGGAGGATATGCCAGCAATCGCAATTACCTGGGAATCAGGATATTGAATGCCAGCAGCGGAAATTGGGAAAAGGCCAGGAAAGATAAGCCTCTGAAACCGGGGGATATGATCTTTGTTCCGGATAAACTGGATCGCAGTTTCTGGATAGACCTCAAGGATATTGTCAGCGTCGCAGCCTCAGCCATCACGATCTTAATTGGGGTTCAAAGCCTCACCAAATAAGGAGTTTTATATACTATGAAAATACCGATGTTAGATTTACACGCTCAATACGAAGCGCTGATGCCTGAGATTCGCAGGCAATTGGACAAAGTCTTTGCCTCGCACCATTACATTATGGGCGCTCAGGTAAAGGAATTTGAAGAGAAGATGCAAGGCTATCTGGGCATCAAACACGCCATTGGCTGCGCTTCCGGCACAGACGCTCTGGTGCTGGCGGTGAAGGCTTTACAGATTGGGCAGGGCGATGAGATCATCACCACTCCCTTCACCTTTTTTGCCACGGCTTCGTCGATCTGGCGAAATCATGCCCGTCCCGTCTTTGTGGATATAGACCCCAAAACCTTCAATCTGGACCCCAGCAAAATAGAGGCGGCTATCACCCCAAATACCAAAGCCATCATGCCGGTGCACCTTTTTGGCCAATGCTCGGATATGCCGGCCATCATGGACATAGCCCGCAGGCACAATCTGAAGGTGATAGAGGACAATGCCCAAGGCATCGGCTCCACCTGGGATAATAAGATGAGTTGCTCTTTCGGAGATATCGGCACGCTGTCTTTCTTCCCCAGCAAGAATCTGGGCGCGATGGGAGACGCCGGCATGTGCCTGACCAACGACGATGACCTCGCCGCTGCGCTCAGACAGCTGCGTGTGCATGGCGAAGGCCCCAAATACTACCACAAATGCGTGGGCTTGAACAGTCGTCTGGACACCGTGCAAGCTGCTGTGCTGCTGGTAAAGCTGGATCATCTAGCCGCCTGGAGCAAAGCTCGCCGTGCCAATGCCGCTTTTTACGATCGGCACCTGGCCGGAATCGACGGACTTACCACCCCTTATATAGACCCCAAAGCGCAAACTATCTACAATCAATATACCCTCATAGCATCCCGCCGGGACGAGCTGATGCAGCATCTGAAGAAAAAGGACCTAGCCTGTGCGGTATATTATCCCCTACCCCTGCATCTGCAAGAGTGTTTCAGCGAGATGGGCGGCAAACAGGGCGATATGCCTGTATCTGAAGAGCTGGCCGAAAAGGTGCTCTCCATCCCCATCTATCCAGAATTGACTGAAGACATGCAGCAATATGTGGTAGATAGCATCACAGAATTTTACCGCTAAAGGAGCAGAAAATGCGTTATATAGTATGTATCAAGCAGGTCCCAAATACCACCGAGATCAGGATAGATCCGGTAACCAATACCCTGATTCGCGAAGGCGTAGAGAGCATTCTGAATCCCTTTGACGCTTACGCCGTAGAAGAGGCGGTGCGCCTGAAAGAAGCCCATGGCGGCACCGTTATCGCCATCAGCATGGGCCCTCCGCAGACCGAAGCCACCCTGCGCGAGGCGGTTTCGCTGGGCGTGGATGAAATCTATCTGCTTTGCGATCGCAAATTTGCCGGAGCGGATACCTGGGCCACCAGCTATACCCTGGCCTCCGCTATCAAGTACTTAGGAGATTACACCCTTATCCTCACCGGTCAGCAGGCTATAGATGGAGACACCGCACAGGTGGGGCCCGGCATCGCCGCTCATCTGGATATTCCGCAGACCTGTTTTGTCCGCAAGATCGAAAGCATAGATTCTTGCAAAGCCCAGGTGCAGCGCCTCATGGAAGATGGCTACGACACGGTGCAGATGCAGCTTCCGGGCCTGATCTCGGTAGTCAAGGAGATCAACAACCCCCGGCTGCCTTCGCTGAGAGGCAAGCGCAGCGCCCGCAATGCAGAGCTTAAAATCTTGACCGCAGAAGATTTGAACCTGGACGAAGCCAAGATCGGGCTGAATGGCTCTCCCACTCAGGTGCTGAATATCTTTAGCCCCAAACACGATAAACAGGTGGAGAAATTTGACGGAGACCCCGAGCAGGCCGTCGATCTGATCGTAAAACGCTTAGATGAATTTACCAAGAGATGAAGCGATGATAAGATTTCCTGATATCAGTCCCGAGATAGCCAGCTTCAGGCTGTTTGGGCTTGATCTGCATATACGCTGGTATGGCTTTTTGTATGTGCTCAGCTTTGTGCTGGCCTATTTGCTGTATCGTCCGCTTTTGCGCCTCAAAGGCATAGAGCTAAAGCGGGATAAATATGAATCTTTGATCTTTTATATCATGCTGGGAGTGATCCTGGGCGGCCGCTTGGGCTATGTGCTCTTTTACAATTTCTTGTATTATCTTGCGAATCCGCTGGCCATCCTGGCCGTATGGGAAGGAGGCATGAGCTTCCACGGCGGCGCTTTGGGTGTGATCATCGCGGGCCTTATATTCTGCCGGCAAAACAAGCTTTCGTTCCTGGCCATGGCAGACCCCGCTATGCCGATAGTGGGCATAGGCCTGGCTTTGGGACGCCTGGGAAACTTCATCAATGCCGAGCTCTGGGGCAAGG
>JALNWR010000167.1 GCA_023230795.1 Candidatus Cloacimonadota bacterium | reverse complement strand
GGCATTTTAAGGGCTAAAAACAGCAAATTTGGACAATAATGATGAAAATTGGCTAAAATTTCTGTAAAATCATCATCGGGTCACTTTCTCAGACTCAATGGATGGAATGTTCAACGGTCTTATATTTTGTGCTCAAAGCTGACACCGCATTTTACGTGAAAGCAGATTTTTGGAGTTAAAACAGCTTATCCTATTATACATATACTACCAATCTTTTAGCTGTTTTGACTTCAAAAATTAGCTCTCATTCCCGGTGGCGAAAGGCAGTTTGAAGGGGCAACCGTAGCGCAGGATGCCGATCCTGCCGAATACGATCATACCCAAAAACCAAATATCTGATCCAAAAACAGCTTTTAGCAGGATCGGCATCCTGCTCTACATCGAAGATCTGCCCTGCCAGCCTGAGCCCATTCCAAGGGTCTGTGTACCTTATAATAGCAGGAGTAGTTACAAAATAAAAAATGTCGATAAAATGCTTGACAGAACGACCTGCATCCAGAACCTTAGTTTCATAATAAAGCAAGAAAGGTTAAATATGTCTATCCTCCAAAAAACAAACACCGATAAGATATCTCATTATGAGGCAGCGTTTGAGAAAGCAAAACGTGATGGAAACAAACCTGCCATCAAGCGAATACTGCAAATTCTTAGCATTCTTTATCATCGAGAAAGTCTCCATAAAAAAAGCGTAAATTGCTTGTTGGAATTAATCCCGATTATTAGAGAAGCCGAATCCGCGGAGAGCTTGGCATATTATTACCGTATGACAGGCAGAAGCATGCTGCTGGCGGTAGATTATATCACCGCCGAGGAGTATCTCAAGCGCAGTTTAGAAATTTACGATAATCTGGGTGACCTTCTGGGCAAGGCTAATGTGTACATCACCTACGGCGAGCTATGTCGCAAAAAAGGCTTGATGGGTCAATGTGCAACCTACCTTTCGGATGCTTTAAGCATTCTAAATAGTTTTAATGAACAGCTGGTGAATTCCCAATCTGTTAGCTATCAAAATTCTTATGATGCTGCCACCGAGGCCGTGAGCAGAATGCTGGTAAACATGAAAATGTTCGATAAAGGAGCTGACATTCTGTCCAAATTATTGGACCGGAAGAAGTTCTCCAGCAATAAAAGGGATTTAGCCCGAATCACACAAAACTTGGGTGCCGCAAATTATTACTCTGATCCGGACAAAGCTCTGATGTATCTGAAAGAAGCTCAGGGTTATGCCATTATCGCTGAAAATCATCATACCTATGCGGCGATCCTAACCAACATGGGCCTCTGCTATGAGACAAAGGGTGAATACAAGAATGCCATCCGATTGTACAAAGAAGCTAGCGAGATTATGACTAAATACGGGCTAACGAACTCCTATTCCAACGTTTTGAATAATCTCGCTTCTTCTTACCTGAAAATCGGGAACACTGCCAAAGCCAAACATTATGCGTATCAATGCTTGGAGCTACCGGAACAAGATGAAAAACTCAGAGACAACCAAAAATCCTATTGGATATTAAGCCAGAGTTATAGGGCCGAAAGTAGTTTCAAGAAAGCGCATGATTACCTGCTCAAGTATTGTGAGATCAATGACCAAATGTTCAGTGCAGCTATCGCGAACGAACTGAACTCACTACAAAAAAATTACGAAGCCACTTCAACCTGTCTGACCGAGATCAGAAAGCAATTTTCATTAATCACCGATGCGCTGAAAAAATCCATGGATATGAACTTCATCGGAGTAAGCGAGAGAATCAATGAAGTCTACCGTTTGGCCATCATGGCTTCGGAACATCCCAGTACAAATGTGATTGTCACTGGGGAAAGCGGCGTAGGGAAAGAGATTGTAGCCCGTTTAATCCACTTTGCCGGCTCTGGGAACCAGGGGCCTTTCATCGACGTGAATTGTAGTGCGATCGTAGAATCTTTGGCAGAAAGTGAATTCTTTGGACATACAAAAGGGGCTTTTACCGGAGCAAATCATGATACCTTCGGCTTTATCGAGGCTGCAAATGGCGGAACCTTGTTTTTAGATGAAATCGCCGATACTCCGCTTTCGATTCAGGCAAAATTCCTCAGAGTACTTGAGACCAGAACTATAAAGAGAGTGGGCTCAAATAAAGCCATCAAAGTGAATTTCAGACTCATCTCAGCTACCAATAAAGATATTGGCGACCTGGTAAATAAAGGGCTTTTCCGCGAAGATCTGTTATATCGCATCAATACCATTGGTATCCATATCCCTCCGCTACGCGAAAGGAAGGACGATATCGCCCCGCTGGTAGATCATTTTCTGAAAGAGTTTGCCCGCAAAATGAATAAACCGATCCCGGATTATAGCAAAGCCTTTGAGCAGCTTTATCATTACCATTTCCCGGGCAATGTGAGAGAACTCAAAAACATCATCGAAAGAGCAATGATCATTTTGGATGGCAATGAATTGAGGATTGGGGATCTGGACTCGTTTTCAGTGTCGAGCACAGCAAAGCGGGAAGATGCCCATGGTATGATCTCTATCAAACAAATGGAACTCGATATGATAGAGCAGGCGCTTCAGAAATGCGGCGGCAGCTATACCAAAGCCGCAATTATGTTGGGGATTTCCTATTCCACGATGCGCAGAAAAGCCAAGAACATCACTACAAAATAGTTGAGGTCAGCCCCATGCGGCATCCTTCCGATGGCAAAACCAAGCTGTTCATTCTGGTCAATTCGGTCAAAGTGATCATCATTTTGATCAAATCCCCGCATTGGCTAACCCAGAAGCAGAGTAGAAATTACACTAATTTTAAGCTATATAGCTATGTCACAATTACATCCGCTTATCTGTAATTATATCCCATAAATTGGCCTGTAGATTGCACTCTTATCATGTGGATTGCAGAAGTAACTGTCAACGTCAACGTTTTCAGCCAGACTGCAATAAATAAAGGAAAAGGACTATGGTAATGAATCGCTACTCATTGACTGATATCAGCATCGCCCGGAACCGGCAGCTCAGCAGCTTGATCAGCAGGACACAGGAAACTTACGCCATGCACAGCGTGGCGAAAGTGGGATATCCGGCATATCTTTCTGGGTTGCATAGCGAAACAGCGTTAAGGCCTGATGGCGCGAGTAGCCATAGTCACCTCATGTCGTATGTAAATCGGGAAGACCAATTCCGAGATTTTTGCCTCTTATCTTATTATAATCTTCGCACATTATCTCAAGAAGCAGGGCACAGATTTCTGAAACTTTCCCCACCCCCCCTCCAGCCTTCATAATTTCACTTATCGTTTCAACTCCCTTGCGTCAACCCGACGCAGGGGAGGATGACCGTTTAACTATCTTAACTCAAGTAACAAACCTAATAAGGATAACAAAATGAAAAAAACAACTTTAGCATCTATACTCCTGATCCTTTTGACCGCTGTGGGACTTTCTGCAGTTTCTTTCCTTGAGGCTCAAACACCTGTCGTGTCCATTGAGGAAGTAGGAGAAAATCTGAAACTTGATTGGGAGGACATCACAGGCGCAATCTCCTATCAGGTATATGAAGCCGATGCTCCAGAAGGACCTTGGAGCCCGATTCTGCCAGCCGCGCTGGAGTCCGAGTATCTCATTACAAACCCTTCCAGCAAGAAATTCTATTATGTAACCGCAATCGAAGCGGATGGGCCTCCCGCACCTGAAAACTTTGTTTTTGTACAAGGTGGCACATTCCATAATGGAACTGGCAACGTAACCATCTCCAGCTTCTATATGCACAAATACGAAGTGACGCAAGCTGAGTATCAAACCGTACCGGGGTGGAACCAGAACCCATCGTATTTTGCCGGAAACCCAAACTTTCCTGTGGAACGGGTGACTTGGCTTGATGCCATAACCTATTGCAACGCACGCAGTAGTTTGGAAGGTCTTACTCCACCTTACCATTATTATGAAGATGGCATTGATTATGGCACGGATATAGAATCCTGGCCTCAAGGTTGGGACAGCGATATTTACTATCTCCGTAACATAAGCTGTGATTGGTCAGCCAATGGCTACCGATTGCCCACAGAGATGGAATGGATGTATGCAGCAAAGGGTGGAGCTCTCACTCCCGCAAGTGGTTATAGCACCTATGCCGGCAGCAATGTGCTCGATGATGTAGGTTGGTACTTAGGCAATTCTGGCAGTTCACCTCATACCGTAGGCACAAAACTACCAAACGAGCTTGGAATATATGATATGACTGGCAATGTTAATGAATGGTGTTGGGGCTCCGTTGATCCCTACTCCACCGAAGATCAAACAGATCCGAGAGGGAGTACAGGGGGTGAATATCGTGCCGTGCGTGGAGGAAGCTGGAACCATTGGCCAGAATCTTGCACCATTTCATTCAGGGGTAGCAATTTCATGATAGGCGGTGATAGTTATCTTGGATTTCGCGTCGTCAGAGGCAGCCTTTAAAAAGTATGGGTCTTTGACTGAATACTTAGCTTGCAGATCAAAGCTTACTATCGCTCAGATGAATATGCTATCATGAGCATAGATGTCCAGGATATCTTGAGCTTAATTGGGGTTCGTGCGCTGAAGGCGTTATCCGCCCAAGCACGAACCCCCATATTACAACCAAAATGAATCAACAAAAGTATAAGACCAGCCCCGAGCAAAAGAACAACTTCTATGATTTTGGGCTGACTGTAAATCATAATAGGATAGAGCTAAAAATCAAACCCAACTATGCATTATTAAGGAAATATAAATGAAGAGATTATCGCTGATTCTTGCAGCAATATTGATCCTAAGCGCGATGATGATCCCGCTTACCGCAAGCGAAGTAACCGTAGGCACCGGAGATCAACAGGCCCGCTTACCCATTGATCTGTGGAATAGGAATTCCCTGTATGAATGTTTATACTTTCAGGATGAACTAAACATCATATCTGGCAGCATCAATGAACTTGCCTTTTACAACAATTTCGTTTCGACTACCGCCACGGCTTTGCCTACCAAAATCTGGTTAGGCACCACTACTCTTACGGATCTTAGCGCTGGCTGGATACCCTCCACTTCGCTTTCCCTGGTTTTTGACGGTAACGTGAGTTACCCTGGGGGGCAAAATACCATCCGCATCACTTTCTCTACTCCATTTGAGTACACCGGCGGTAATTTGGTGATGATGATCCTACGTCCTACGGATACCGTCACCTATGATTACAATGACAATTTTTACACCCAAACCATAGGTACAACCCGTGCAAAGATCGTTTATAGTGGCGGTACGGCTTATGATCCTGCCAATCCTCCCGATGGCACAGCGACCACAGGAAGATTTCCCAAAACTACTTTCTTTTATACCGGCCTGAGTTCCATCCAGAACGATTTGAGCAGTTTAAGCGTTTCAGGAAACATCAATCCTAGTATAGAAAGTGCCTCGGAATATACGGTCAAGATCAAAAACAACGGTCAGGTCACTCAAAGCAATTACTCCGTAAGGCTGATGCAAGAGGGTGGGATCGTACTGGGCAATATAGCAGGCGCCCCCATCATGGATGCAGAAGAGCAGATTTATACCTTCTCCTGGGTTCCCACCACCCTGGGGCCTACCAAAATATACGGACGCACCGTCCTCAATGGAGATGAAGTGCCGGCAAATAACCAAAGCCCGGCTCTGCCCATTAATGTGCAGCCCGCCGGAACGGTATCTTTTACAATCGG
>JALNWR010000166.1 GCA_023230795.1 Candidatus Cloacimonadota bacterium | reverse complement strand
CGTTTATTATAGGATAGCTGAGGTTATCGCTATCTGTATCACGCTGTTTATCCAGTATAAACGACGGCCAAATATACAGGAAAGGCGTGATCGAGACCAGATGAAAATTAGGTTCTAAAAAAAATGGGGGAATGCCAGCTTGTAGCTTAGCTTGACAAATAACTCTCATTACACAAAATGGTTTTAAGAAATATAATCAGTATGCAAAAAGTGAGGAAACAAGCAATGAATCTGATCAAGAGGCCGGTATGGCAGCGATAGAGCTGGGGCATCTGAAGAAATTTGTTTTAAGGATACCTTCCCTATATTTTTGTTCCATCCGTCTTACTTCAATGTGTACACAAAGCTGTATGCAGTGCGGCATTCCCGCCCAATCCGATGGCTCTTTCATCGATCTTGAACACTTTGAAACCATCCTGAAAAAACTCAAGCGGCATGGCAACAAGCGGATTAATTTAACTGGAGGAGAGCCGGCAATTCATCCCCATCTTGAGGAGATATTCCGTCTTCTGGCTAAATATGAGTTTACGAACACAGCTCTGCTTACAAATCTTTATTACTTTGAAGCACTGCAAGATAGAGTGATAGATTTAGCTTGCAAATACGATATTGGAATCAATACCTCTTACGATGGCCTTGCGGATGTGGCTGATAAATTACGTGGGGCTACAGATGTACAAAACATTGTAGAAGAAGGAGTGCGCAAGATCAATGAAGCCCGAAGAAGAGAAGATTATTCCCATCGACCCACCGCTACAGTAGTAATATCTCAGATCAATCTGCATCAGATACCCGAGATTATCCAGCGAATTAAAGAATTGGGCTGGAATCTCAATATTGACGTGTATCGCTATAGCTCAGAAAATCACCGTGAGCAGGACGAAATGAAGATAACAAGCAGGGATGAACTGCTAAACCTCTTACCTCTCATCCAGCAGACTCAGCACCTGAAAACCCCGCTCTGGTATTTTGATGGCTGGCAAAAACACAAACACAAACAGTGCCCATATATGATCTCACCTACTTTCGGCAGCAAATTCTTTGTGCATGAAACCGGAGACCTTTATACCTGCCTGCCTGAACCCATAGGTAATCTGATTAATGATGACATCAAGGATATTTTTGCAAGCGAGAAATGGAAAGATGCCAAAGCACAATTTGCCCAATGTCCGGGCTGCTGGAATACATGTTATACCATCAGTTCCCGTGCTGTGTCCTATCTGCATTGGGGCACCATCCGACAGTATCTGCTGAAAAGACCAAAACTCAAGAGTGCAGCGGCAGTTTATCTTTGATGCCTTTATCTCAAGCGCAGCTTGTAGCGCTGTTTCTGCTTGCCTGTTCTCAAAATACCCACATTTTGTTGATAAATATAGACAGACCTATAAAATAGCTTAGATTTTGCGAGGCTTTCCCTTGACAATATTATGCTATCTACCAATCTTAATTCGAAGGAGAAAACATGAAACATAAATTGATTATTAACGGGTGCAAAGCACTATGAATATTATTGTTTTTGATAACAGGCATGGAGCATCCATAACGAGGATGATTTGCCATGAGAGCTTTCTGTTTCCCATAGAGCAAAAAAGCAGCACACCACACCTGAAATGAAAGATAGAATTTTACGGTATAAAGCCAGCTCGAAATCTAGCGGCAGCTACGTGCTCTATTGGATGCAACAAGCCCAGCGCATTCACTGTAACCCTGCTTTTGATTACGCTGTGGCAAAAGCACAAGAGCTGAAGCTGGGGCTAATAGTCTGTTTTGTTTTGAGTGATGAGATTCCGGAGGCCAATATGCGGCATTACCGGTTTATGCTCGAAGCTCTGCTGGAGATCGCAGTTGGACTGGCCAAAAGGAAGATCCCCTTTCATGTTCTGCTGGGAAAGCCAACCGAGCTTATTCCAAGACTGGGTCAAAAAGCCCGGCTTTTGGTGCTTGATCATGGCTATCTGAACTGGCAAAGAACTTGGCGGGATGCAATATTTAGCAGCGAACTGCTGTCTGATACAGAGCTCGTCCAGCTGGATACTGAGGCCACTATCCCCGTGCATCTGGCTTCGGACAAAGAAGAATATACTGCTGCTACTTTGCGCAGGAAGCTCGTGGCAAAACTTCCTGATTGGGCCAGCTATCCTGACCCGCCACACTATGATATCGAGCCCCAGTATCTGGATTTGCAAGGCATAGCACACTATCCTTATGATATGCTGGATATTGATGCACTTTGGGCCTGGGCCTGCAGTGAACTGAAGCTGCACCCCAGTCCCGACATAGTAGGCGGGATAACAGGCGGTTATGAACAAGCCCAAAAAAAGTTAAGCCTTTTTATCAAGGAAAAGCTATCTGCTTACGCTCAATACCGCAATCATCCTGATCTGGACTATACAAGTGAGCTGAGTCCTTATTTACATTTTGGTCAGATCTCAGCCTTAGAGATCATCCACAAGGTCTTTGAAGCCTGGCAGGTCCCCATAGATACTCTGCCACAATTAATAGCGAACAAAAAGCAACTTACAGGAAACAGCTTAAACCTGGCAGATTATGCTGAAGAACTAATAGTAAGGCGAGAGCTTAGTATGAATTTTTGTTTTTACAATCCCGACTATGACTCTGCTATGTGCTTGCCAAACTGGGCACGTAAAACTTTGAACAATCACCTTATGGATGCTCGCGAGCAACATTATTCTCTTGACAGATTAGAGCAAGGGGAGACAGATGACATATATTGGAATGCCGCTCAGAGGCAGATGATATTCTCTGGAAAAATGCACGGTTATATGCGTATGTATTGGGGTAAACGCCTGCTGAGCTGGTGTCCCTCGGTGGATGAAGCCCAAGAGATTTTGCTATACCTAAACAATAAATATGAGCTGGACGGTAGGGACGTAAATGCTTATGCAGGTATAGCCTGGTGTTTTGGCAAACACGATCGTCCCTGGGCAGAAAGGCCAATATTCGGGATGGTGCGTTTTATGAATGCTGCTGGATTAAAAAGGAAATTTGACATGGATGCATACCTTCGTAAGGTAGATTTGATTCTAAGAGGTAAAGATGAGATATTGGCTTAGTTGTTTATTGGTTATTTTTAGTCTCTCTCTTTTTGCGCAGGAAGCTGGGCCTGCCAAACTGATTATTGGCGGGGATTCGGATTATCCTCCTTATGAATTTATTAATAAAGATGGTTTACCGGATGGATACAATGTAGAGCTTAGTCGTACTGTGAGCAAGATGATAGGGATGGAACCGGAATTTCGCTTGGGTAAATGGTCACTGGTACGATCCTGGCTGGAAGATGGAAGCATAGACCTGGTTCAAGGCATGGCTTTTTCGATTTCGCGCGCCAAAGAATACTATTTTTCTGGTGCACATACGGTCACTTGGCGGGCTATTTTTGTCCGGGAAGATTCGGGCATCTTAAGTGAAAAAGATATCATAAATAGCTCTATGGCGATCCAGCAGGGAGATATAGCAGAGGAATATTTACGCAATTTGGGATTTCAAGGCGTGCTAAACAAGGTACCCTCAGGGGAAATTGCCATCAATCTACTGACCAATGGAGATTTTGATGCTTGCGTGATAAATTATATGATGGGCATGCACATAATCCAAAATCAAAATCTAAAGAACGTCAAAGCACTGCCGCAAAGGATACTGCAACGGGAATACTGTTTTGCTTCTCTGGATGATGAATTGATCCAAAAAGTGGATGCAGTTTTGATCGAATTAGACAGTAAAGGCGAACTTAAAAAACTGCGCGACAAGTGGTTTCCCCAAATAAAAGCAGATTCTAAAACAAACAAATACATTACATTGCCAGCAGCTTATGCTTCTATTCCTCTTTTGGCCCTGCTTATCATCTTTATCCTGCTATATCGCAAACGTAATAAGCTGTTAAAAAAATTGCAGACTCAAGTAGCTTTATGTGAGACCGAACTAAAAAGGTCAAGCACTGAGATTCAGACTTGGAAAGATGGGTTTGCTCATGGTCCGGTGATCCTGTATAAAGTGACTCATAGCCCAATGAATATGCTTTTCATCTCTGAAAACATCAGGCAATGGGGCTATACTCCCGACGAACTTTGTGGAGAGCTTAACGATTTTGCGCGCATTATTCTTGCTGAGGACCGCCAGCGAGTAATTGCTGAAAGTGATGCTCTGCGCCAGGATGAGTATTACACTCTGCATTACAGCACTATAACCAAAAGTGGGCAGCAACGTTGGGTCCTGGATTATTGCTGGCGTATGCCTGATCCTGAAGGGGAGCAAGGTTGTTTTTACGGATATCTGATCGATATCACAGACCAGAAAAAGACAGAATTTCAGCTTTTGGATGAGAGAGAGAGAGCCAAGGCCGCCAATAGGGCTAAAAGTCATTTCCTGGCTACTATGAGTCATGAGATTCGAACTCCCTTGAACGGTATCACCGGCTTCCTGCAGGTCCTTATGCAGATGGATGCAAGCGCAGATCAGATGGAAATCTATGACAACATGTATTCTTCCTCGCACAACTTACTGAAGATTATTAATGATATCCTGGATTTTTCCAAGATTGAATCCGGCAAAATGGGTCTTATCCTCAGCGACTTTAATCCCCGTTATTTGATAAATGACATCATCAGACAGTTTGAACACCGGATATTCAAAGAAAACCTGATCATCAAAGCCAATATTGATAAAAATTTACCAGATGTGCTAAAAGGTGACCAGCTCAGGCTCAGACAAATCTTGATCAACCTCTTGCAAAACGCTCAGAAATTCACCGAAGAAGGGCAGATTCTGCTGAGTGCAGAGATTTATACCAGCTCGGACAAAGATATGAGCATACTCTTCAAGGTCTCAGATACCGGCATCGGCATTGATCCCAAATTGCAAAATGAGATCTTTGATAATTACACGCAGGGTGAAAATTACATCGGTTCAAACTATAACGGCACCGGGCTGGGACTGGCCATAGTAAAGCGTTTGGTAGGGCTCATGCATGGTTTTATCTGGGTGGAAAGCGAACCCGGAACTGGTAGCTGTTTCTTTTTCATCTTGCCTTTCAGTACTTATAAGGAATTACCAGAACAGATTCCTGAACAGGAACACAGAAAAATCCCGGTTAGAAAACAGCTTGCTGGCAGAATCCTGCTTGTGGAAGATGAACCTATCAATCAGAAGGTTACAGTACGTCAATTGGAAACCTGGGGTCTGACTGTGGATATTGCCAATAACGGCACTGAAGCTTTGGGTATGCATGGCAAAGAACCGTATGACCTGATATTGATGGACATACAGATGCCAGAAATGGATGGCATCACTGCCACTCAAAAAATCCGTGAGATGGAATTGGACACAAAGCGGCATACTCCTATAGTAGCTTACACCGCTGCTGTTATGACAGGAGACCGGGAGAGATTCCTGGCCGTAGGAATGGATGATTATCTGGCCAAGCCAGTGGATGTAAATGACGTGTACAGTATGATCAGCAAACTGCTCAAGAAAAACAAGTAATGGGATATTGAACTTATGAAAGAATGCCCCCGCTTAGTACTGATTTCCGGTGGAACCTGCTGTGGAAAAACCACCATAGCCAAAGCAATCGGCAGAAGATTACAAGACTTGAAGACCGTAATCATTTCTCATGATAACTATTACAAAAACCTTATCCATCTACCTCCAGAGGAACGGGGGAAAGTCAATTTTGATCACCCTGATTCGATAGATAAAGATTACCTTATGCAGGATATCAAAGCCATGCTTGCCGGGCAGGCAGTGAATGTGCCAGATT
>JALNWR010000165.1 GCA_023230795.1 Candidatus Cloacimonadota bacterium | reverse complement strand
GGAGAGTCCCAGAGCGGCGGAGAGGAACTTTGGGTTGAACTTCTTGGAGACAAAAGCCATCAGGGAGCCAATCCCTGTGGAGAGTCCGGCCAATAGGGTCAACCCAAAGGCAAAAAGAACGTTTCCGGATTCCATAATTAGCGCAGTTTCAGAATCTTTCCTGTCTGAAGTGTATCTTTGAGACGGTAAAAGTAAAGGCCATCAGGCAGATGATCTGCCTTCCAGCTGATATTGTTCACACCCTTTTGAAGATTGGGGGCGGGCAATTCCAACAGCTTTTGCCCTCTTACATTATAGATTTCCAGAGCGGTAGAGAGACCGGACTTGCTGCTGCTAAGCTCAAAGCTTACTTCACTTTGGAAAGGATTGGGATAGCTGCTGCCCAGAGAGATTTGGACTGGGGAGGCTAGGGGATCGCTACTACTTATCGGGCCTACGGTGAAAGTAAAAGGAACCTTGTAAACGCCACTTTGCGGGGATTCCACCACCAGGTTAAATTTCGCCGTGCCGTTTCCCACCGCATCGAGATTAAGATCAAAGGATTTTGCTTCGCCCGCGGTATAGCTAAAGGGTATGTTCAAGGTGCCGGGAAAGCAATTGCCCGCCTCATCGCAGTAATTAAAATACCAGTTATCGGGAGCGGAGATAATTTCTATGTGCATAGTTACGTCGTTTACCTCTCCCAGATTGTATATCCAGAAGGGTGGGGAGAAAAAGGTGCCGGAATCATCACTTTGAAGATCATTATCAAAAGGGATGGCGGCGCGGACAGAGTATTCCGGCGCAGGGGTGGTGCTTGCAGCTTGCAGAATGGTTTTGCTGGGCAATTGCACAAAGGCGAAGGCCCAGAGATTGGCTTGTATCCAGGCGGGGTCCAGGCTGAAGCTGGCATGACTGAGAGTGCTACTACCTGCTCCACTGAGGGTGATGGACTCTGTCTGCACGCTACGCACGATCTGGGTAAACTCTGCGGTAACATCATCTTCCACCAGATAAAAGACCACGCTGGCATCTTCCAAAGCGATAGTGTCATGCACCATTTCGGTGAGCACAGAGAAAGCTCCACTGGAGGCGTCAAAGCTCTGCACGCTCATCTTCAGGGGAGAGCCCAGATAACGGAAATTGTTGATGGCTGCAAGGTATTCTGTGCCATTTACCGTATCGTCGGAAGCGCCATCCACCCGGATTTTGCCGTTGAAAATAACGGCTGGGAGTCCCATAACTTCATAGTAATCAAAGCGGGTATCGACCTCGGCATTGGAGTATTCCCCGCTTTCGGTAAGCAGGCGGCCAATGATAACTTCGCCGGGATAAAGCTCACTCTGCATAGCAGATAGCCCCTGCTGGGCAAGTTCACAGCCTCCGCACCAGCTGGCGCCAAAGTTCTCAATCACAGCTGTGGTGGGATAGTAAACGGGATCAGCAGCCAAAAAAGCTACGCTGATCAGCATAATAAAGATGGTGATATATTTCATAATAATCTCCTAAAATCTGGTGCTTAATTCAGCCCGGACACCCTCAAACGGTGCCAGATAGCGGCATACGCCATTGCGGCAGACCTTGCCTCCTGCTTCCTTTCCGGCAAAGACCAAAAGGTCGCTGTGGCTGAAAATGGGGTATTTGAGCTCGATATTGGGCATGTAGCGGCTATCAGACCATGCGGAAAAGTCTTCCCAAGAGCTTTGCAGCCCTAAAGACAGAGACAGTTTATGAAGAGTGAAGTCAGCTTGGACAAAGGGCTCATAGTGGCTGCTTTCGGTTTCATTCTGCTGCTTTACTATCTCTTTGAATTCAGCGGTGACTTGCACAGGGGTCGCCATCAGGCTGAAGCCGGCAGAGATAGCGGGATAATACTCTTTTTGCCAGGTATTGACAGCTTCATCTATCTTTTCGATATGAGAGTAAGACAGCTGATATTGATCTTGATCCAGATAAAGGTCCACAGCCAGAAAGAGGTCGTTCATCTGCTTGTCTTTAGCTTCATCCCAGGCTTCGGCATAATCCGCTGTGAAAGAAAGGCTTTCGTTAAAGTTGTACATCAAGCGGGTCTGCCAGCCTTCTTCGTCCAAACCGCTGGCCAGGGCATCTGACAGAGTCTCGCCATGATAATTTGCCAGGGGTATATCCTGCAGGCGATAGCCAAAGTCTTCATAGTTCTTGTAAGCTGCGCCCAAGAGCAGATTCCCCAGCATGTAGTCTGCATTTAGATAAAATGCAGAACCCTGGATGGCAGATGAGCCTTGCAAGCGGTATTGATCACTGTAGGCATACTCTGCGTAGGAGTCGAAATTGCCCTGAGTAACCAGCAGCCGTCCCGCAAATACATCCCGAAAGCTGTATTTACTGAAAGCCCCGAGATTGCGGAATGCCAAAGTCGATGCGCCCAGCCTGATACCACCCAAGACCGGATACTCTGCATCCACTCCATAGGCCAGATCGTAACGTCCCGGGTAGCTTTCGCTCTCTAAAGCGCCATAGATGGCCTTGAATCTCAGCTGGTCTTCATAGCGCAGCAAGAAGCTATCCAACCGGTGGTCTTCATCAAGCTCGATGTCCTGGAAGCTGCGGAAGGTAATCCCCTGGCCAAAGCTCTCCTGAGTGGTACCTGCATGGATACTGAAGGCATCTTTCTGATATTCCGCATAGAGTTCCTTCCAGGCTACGGACAGGCGGTTTGGGTCCAGCTCGGACATGAGTTCGCTGCTTTGATTGCTATATTTGGGCAATTCGCTGATGAACTTCATCCCAAAGCGGAAATTGCGGTAACCGAGATTGAAGCCAAAGCTGTCTTTGAAATAGGTATTCAGCGAATCCTCTACTGTGCGATAGACAAATTGCGCTTCATTCAGGCCATTGATCTGCAAGGCTTCTTGTGCCCCAAGGCTGAGACAGACAGCTAAAAGCAGCAGCAGAACTATCCTTGTTTTCATTATTATTCCTTGTTTTCTTCTTCTTCACAATCGCAGTCGTCTCCGCAGTCCCCTCCACAGTCACAATCGTGATCTGCATCGGCTCGGCCTAAGCCCTTGCAACCAATCATCTTCTTGATAGTGCTATCATAGACTTTTTCGGTGCCGGGCTCGAAGCCAACGTGGGAAAAGACGATCTCACCCTTCTTATCCAGGATGAAGCTATGAGGGGGTGTGCCCACATTCAGACGCTTGGCCAGTGACTTTTCCGGATCGAACAAGGTGACGAATTTGTAATCCTTGCTTTTCAGATAGTTTTTGGCGCGCATCTGAGCTCTGGGAGCGTCTATAGAGATCAGCACCACAGTGAGTTCTTCATACTTCTCAGCCAGTTCATGCAGATAAGGCATGGCCACTTTGCAAGGCTTGCAGTAGTCTGCCCAGAAATCCACCAGGATGGGGCCTTTGTCCAAAAGGGATTCCAAGGTTACGGTTTTGCCATCCATATCACTAAGACGAAAATCCGGCATCGCATCTGCAAAGAGCAGGCCGGCAGCAAGGATCAGGGTCAGTATCAAAAGGAATTGTTTCATATTATTCTCCGTTTATTTTGTAAGCGAGATCGGATGAACGATGCCGCCATAGATTGTGCTGTTATTATTAAAACTGCTGGGTTTATGCTGGGCAAAGACTATCAATTTGAAGTTCTGCGGAATGGGCTCTACAGCGCTGACAGTAATGGGGATGCTTTCACTCAGATCGGTCGCTGCCAGGCTGATGCTGCTCTTACCCCGCACCACGTTGTGCAGGGGCTGTCCGGCATAGTTCTGATACTCCACCTCATCGGTGATGATCACGGCAGAAAGCATCAGATCCGCCTGCTGAAGCTCTATCTGAGCATCCAGAGATACATTTGCGCTGAGCTCATTGCCGTTTACGTTCACATCGCTAAGCGTATATTGCACAGGGATATCCACCTGCACCAGATTATCCACAATAGCCTGATATTGAGAGAGTGAAGCGGGATTGCTCTGACTCACCTTTTCCATGCCCTGAAATACGGTTACCGGTGGTGCATAAGCGCTGTAATACAAATTCGTTTGGTCATCTGGCAAAACCAGCTCCATACTAACGTGATGCTCCAGATAAATGAAGTTTTCCGGATACTGATATTGTAGCTCTTGCAGCTTGGCTTCCGCATCGGGACAATTCGGACAGGTGCGGAAGGTAAAGTATTCGGCGATCACCAGTTGTTTGGCATTCCCCTGCACGCATACCTGATTGCCATAAAGCAGCCACTGCGCATCCACCTTCACCAGCTTTTCACCCTGAAAGAGGCTGTCCGCCAATACTTCCTTTGTATCCAGAGAAGAGACGACCAAGCGCCAATTTGCCTGGGCGTTATTTTCATCTGCCACACTGTAAGTTACATCACTCAGTTCAAATAGCACAGGACTATAGTCGCTCAAAAAACCCTGAATCCAGGACATCCGCTCGCTCTTTGATACACCATTGTGCATATAATCCTCTTTATAAAGGGCACTCAAGGCACTGATATCAGAGGCTGTGATGCTGTCGAAGGCATCTTGCAGAGGGCTGAAGAACAGGTCATTCAGATCATCCGTCTGCACAGCGGTAAAGTCGTGATCAAAACGATCGCAGGAAACAAGCAGCAGCGAGGCAAAGATCATGGTTATAATTAGGTATTTCATCTGGCATCTCCTGAGGCAGGGACGTTCTCCAAAGCCTCGCGTATCATCTTTTTATTGATCAATTCAGGGAAGAGGATCGGCTCCTGATCAGGTATATAAAGCGCATTAAAAGGCACGCCCATGCGCTCGTGCCGTGTGATCCAATCCAGCAGCACGGGATCGTTTTTGGTAAAATCTCCCCGCAGGAGCACCAGGTTTTTAGCTTGAAACTCTGCCATGATATCATCGGTAAATAGCACCGTCTTCTCGTTTGTCAGGCAGTTCTTGCACCAGGCCGCGCCTATATCCAAAAAGACGCTCGTGCCTTCAGAGAGCAGTTTTTCCTGCAAGGCAGGGGTGAAGACATACCAGCCTTCCGGGGCATGGGTATCTGCCACCATCTCTGTGCCGACAGGGGCAGCGGTTTCAGCTATCATATGCTCTTCCTTGATGGGCAGATACACTAGCACTGCCATCACTATGAGCGAGACCGCCAGGATGGTAAATATCCACTGCGTGGCTTTGCTATATTCAAAGCGGACAAAGCGCCCATAGAGCCAGGTGGCAAAGCCCAGAATCAGCATAAAGAAGAGCACGTTCATAAAGTATGCCCCGCTGGTGAGCAGAAGGGTGGTCTTCAGCATGGTATAAACCAGATACAAGAGCACAAAGCCCATCAGTTCCTTGAAGAGCACCATCCAGTTTCCGGGTTTCGGGATGATCTTCAAGGCTTTGGGGAAGAGTCCGATCAGGATAAAAGGAAAGGCAAAGCCCAATCCTATAAGCAGGAAAAACACCATGATCAGGCTGGAAGGTAGCTTCATGGCAAAGGGCAAGGCTGCGCCCAGAAAGGGTCCGGTGCAGGAGATCGCCATTAGAAAAGCGAAGATGCCGCCAAAGAAAGAGCCGCTATAACCGCCTTTGGTGCTGGCTTTGCTGGCTGTGTTCATCCCCGGAGCGGTGATCTCAAACACGCCCAAAAGCGAGAGCCCAAAGACGAAGACAATGGCCATCAGCCCGATTTGGAAATAAGGATTCTGGTTCTGGGTGCCCCAGCCCGCAGATTGCCCTGCAGCCTGGATGCCGATGAAAATCCCCGCCAGAATGGCAAAGGAGATCAGCACTCCCAAAGTATAAATCATCACATGACGGAAGACCTTGCTGCGGTCTTCTTGCGCTTGATTGATGATAGCCATGATGCGGATGGGCAGGATGGGCAATACACAAGGCGTGATATTCAGGATCAAGCCGCCCAGAAAGGCAAAAACGAGGTAT
>JALNWR010000164.1 GCA_023230795.1 Candidatus Cloacimonadota bacterium | reverse complement strand
GTGATCTTTTGCATGCGGGCTTCGGTATAACGCATGGCTGCAGGAGGATCGCCATCTATAGAGCCAAAGTTTCCCTGTCCATCGATGAGTTGATAGCGCATATTCCAGGGTTGGGCCAGGCGCACGAGAGTGGGATATACCACCTGTTCACCATGGGGATGGTAGTTTCCGGAGGTATCACCGGCGATCTTTGCGCATTTTCTAAAGTGGCCGCCGGGGTTTAGGTTCAGCTCGTGCATGGCGTATATGATACGTCTTTGAGAAGGTTTGAGCCCGTCTCTGATATCCGGCAAAGCGCGAGCTACGATCACGCTCATGGAATAGTCCAGATAGGCCTGTTTGAGGTATTCTTCGATTTGAGTGGGGATTATTCTATCGTTATCAGACATTTATTACTCCATTATACATCAAGGTTTTTTACATAGCGGGCATTCGCCTGGATGAATTCGCGGCGAGGTTCTACTTCATCACCCATCAGGATGGTAAACATGCGGTCTGCTTCGATGGCATCGTCCATCCTCACTGAGATCATTTTGCGAAATTCCGGGTCCATAGTGGTTTCCCACAATTGATCGGCGTTCATTTCACCCAGACCTTTGTAGCGTTGTATGATCACACCCTTATCGCCAAAATCGAGGACGGCCTGATCGCGCTCTTCTTCGGTATATACATACTGCTTTTGCTTGCCTTTGCGCACCAGGAAAAGAGGCGGCATCGCTATGTACAGATAGCCTTCCTCGATCACCGGACGCATATAGCGGTAAAAGAAAGTCATCAGCAGTGTGCTGATATGAGCGCCATCCACATCCGCGTCTGCCATGATGATGACCTTGTGATAGCGCAGCTTGGTCACATCAAAATCCTGACCGATACCTGCTCCCAAAGCCAGGATGATGGGCAGAATCTTATCGTTATTCAGCACCCTGTCCACCCGGGCTTTTTCGGTATTCAGCATCTTGCCCCAGAGCGCCAGGATGGCCTGGTAAGAACGATCCCGTCCCTGCTTGGCAGAGCCACCTGCAGAGTCTCCCTCCACCAGGAAAATCTCGGTCTGAGCAGGATCGGTGATGCTGCAATCTGCCAGTTTACCTGGCAAAGAGCCGCTTTCCAGCACCGACTTCCTGCGGGTGAGGTCTCTTGCCTTGCGGGCAGCTTCACGGCTACGGGCAGCCATCACACTCTTGAGTGCAATGTTTTTCGCCTCGGTGGGATGCTCTTCAAAATAGATGGTAAGGTTTTCATACACGGCAGAACTCACCATCCCTTCCACATCGGAATTTTGCAGCTTGGTCTTGGTCTGTCCTTCAAATTGAGGATTGGTAAGTTTCACGGAAATCACAGCGGTCAGTCCTTCGCGAATGTCTTCGCCAGAGGGATTGATCTTCTCGTTTTTGAGCAAGTCATGATTTTTGATATAAGCATTCACCGCAGAAGTAAGGCCGCGTTTGAAACCGGAGAGATGGGTGCCTCCCTCCATGGTATTGATGTTATTTGCAAAGCTGAAGATATTTTCCTGATAGCCTTCGTTGTACTGAACGGCTACTTCACATTCCATGCCTTCCTTGAAGGATTCTACATGGATAGGCTTGGGAAATAGCGGCTTTTTATTTTGATTCAGGTATTCCACGAAGCTGTTTATTCCGCCGTCATACTTAAAATCGTGCACGCGTCCCACCCGTTCGTCGGTGAGAACGATGCGAACTCCACGGTTCAGAAAAGCCAGCTCTCGCAGCCGAGTTGTGAGATAATCAAAGCTGAAATTCGTGGTCTCAAAGATGGTGGAATCCGGACGGAAACTGATCACAGTTCCCTGCCGTTTTGAATCCCCCAAAACTTCCAATTTACTGACGGGTATCCCCCGCTCAAAACGCATGAAATACTCTTTGCCTTTTATATGTACGCGGGCCTCCAGCCATTCAGCCAGGGCATTTACTACAGACACGCCCACTCCATGCAGACCGCCGGATACCTTGTAGGAATTCTGATCAAATTTTCCGCCGGCATGCAGCACGGTGAGCACCACCTGCAAAGCCGGTACACCCATCTCTTTTTGGATATCTACGGGGATTCCACGACCGTTGTCGTCCACTTCAATATTGCCAGCGGCGGTGATGGTCACTTTGATCAGATCACATTCTCCGGCCAGCGCTTCGTCAATTGAATTATCAACTACTTCATAGACAAGGTGATGCAGGCCGCGTTCACTGGTTCCTCCGATATACATCGCCGGACGTTTACGAACTGCCTCCAAGCCTTTGAGTACTTTAATATTACTCGCAGTATAAGTGTTGTTTGACATAATCTACTGTCTCCTATATGTTTAAAACCTATATATGTCGGGGCTATAACCCCGGTAAATCGGAAGCTCTTCCAAGCCTCCTTATCTTGTTACCAGATAAAATTATACGCCTATCTTGTCAAGAACTTTCTCAAAATTATTCGGGCTTGTAACTGCCTGCTTGACAAGTGATTGCCGATGCGGCTAAAATTAAGCTTTTCAGCGCTCGTAATAGCCCCCTCCCGCGCCCTGCTCAATACTCGATTTCTTGCCATCCAAAATACCCCTAATATAGAGATTTTGCCCTAACAGCCAATATTTGACACTTGCCAAATATCGCAGCTTGATTATATTACAAGTAACGAAGATAAATTCAATATTCTGGAGGAATATCATGCCCAAATATCTCATAGTCGGCGGAGTAGCCGGAGGCGCTACCACCGCAGCCAGACTCAGACGCCTGGACGAAAATGCCGAAATCATTATGTTTGAACGCGGTAAATACATCTCTTATGCAAATTGCGGTTTACCATATTACGTAGGTGGAGTGATCGCAGACAGAGACCGTCTTTTTGTGCAAACACCCGATAGCTTTCATGCCCGCCTCAATGTTGATGTACGCATACAGGAAGAAGTGATGAGTATCGACCGCAAAGCCAAAACTGTATTGGTGCAAAAAGCAGACGGAACCCAATATAGCGAGAGCTATGATAAACTGGTGCTTTCCCCCGGGGCAGAGCCTCTCAGACCCCCTATTCCCGGGATTCAGGATGAAGTGATATTCACCTTGAGGAATGTGCCAGATATTGACAGGATCAAAGACTATATCACTCAACATAATGTCAGGCATTCGGTGATCGTGGGTGCGGGATTCATCGGTCTTGAAATGGCGGAAAACCTCCATCATCTGGGCATCAAAGTCACCATAGTAGAGATGGCAGAGCAGGTGATGACCCCTCTGGATTACGAAATGGCCGCAGCCGTTCACCAGCATCTAAAGACCAAGAATGTGGAATTTTATCTCAAAGATGGCGTAAGCTCATTTGTCCGTGAAAAAGACGGTCTGCAGGTGCGGCTCAAAAGCGGACGCTCCCTCCCCACCGACATGGTGATTCTCTCCATTGGCGTACGTCCGGACAGCAAGCTGGCAGAAGAAGCCGGGCTGGACTTGGGCATTAACAAAGGCATCCGGGTCAATGAATATCTGCAAACCAGCGACGAGGATATCTACGCACTGGGAGACGCCATAGTATATCCCAATCCCATCACCAATGAGGAATGCCACACCTATCTGGCCGGCCCTGCAAACAGACAAGGCCGCCTGGTGGCAGATAATATCGTGCGCGGCAATGTCCGGGAATATCAGGGTAGCATCGCCACCGCTATCGCCAAGGTCTTTGATCTCACTGTGGGCGCTACCGGAATCTCCGAAAAAGTCCTTCGAAAATCTTCTATCCCTTATGTATCCTCTATTATCCATGCCAGTTCGCATGCCGGATACTATCCAGACGCTCTGCCCATGACCCTCAAGATCGTCTTTTCTCCCGATACAGGCAAGCTCTTGGGCGGACAGATAGTGGGATTTAAAGGAGTGGACAAACGTACGGACATGCTGGCCAACATCCTGAAATGTGGTGGAACTATCTACGATATGCAGGAAATCGAACACGCCTATGCCCCGCCTTACTCCAGCGCCAAAGACCCTGTCAATATCGCCGGACTGGTGGCAGAAAATATCATGCGGAAAGTAGTAAGGATAGTGCATTGGGATGAGATTCGCAATCTCAACATGAAAGACGTAGTTTTGATAGATGTGAGAACTCCCGAAGAAGTTGCTCTCGGCAGCCTCGAAGGGCAAATCAATCTGCCGGTGGATGAGCTCCGCCAGCGTCTGGACGAGATTCCCAAAAACAAGAAGATTATCGTATTCTGCGGCACCGGCGCTCGCTCTTATATAGGTGCAAGAATCCTGATGCAAAGCGGCTTTGATGAGGTCTATAACCTCAGCGGAGGCTACATCACCTATGAAACCGCCACTCAAAAACAGAGTAATGAAGATATATTCTTTGGCGACTATGTGGGCAAAGACGACCATATCTATCAGGGCAAAAACCCCTGTGCCCCCTTGGATAAGGCCAATAGGATAGAAGTGGATGCCTGCGGACTACAGTGCCCCGGCCCCATCATGAAGCTCAAACAAGAAATAGACAGGATCGACGATGGTGATATCCTGATCATTTCAGCCAGCGATCCCGGCTTTGCCAAAGACGTCGAATCCTGGTGCAATATGACCAATAACCGGCTCCTGGAGCTCAAGACCAAAGATAACAAGATCATCGCCACAGTACAAAAGTGCGATTGCGATAAGCTTAAAACCAGTAGTGTCGAGATTGGCACCAAGAATAAGACCCTGATCGTGTTCAGCGATGATCTGGACCGCGCCCTGGCCTCCTTTGTAATCGCCAATGGCGCCGCAGCCACAGGCAGCAAAGTAACCATGTTCTTCACCTTCTGGGGACTGAACGTGATCAAGAAACCAGGCTTGCCCAAGACGGATAAAGATATCATGAGCAAGATCTTTGGCATGATGTTGCCCAAGAATTCGCAAGGCCTGGGCCTTTCCAAAATCAATTTTGCCGGTATGGGCCCCGCTATGATGCGCAAACGCATGAAAGATAAGAATGTGGACTCCCTGGAGACCATGATCATGCAAGCCAAACGTGCCGGCGTACAAATGATAGCCTGTCAGATGAGTATGGACATCATGGGAGTAGATGCCAGCGAACTGCTCGAAGGCGTCACCATCGGTGGCGTGGCTACTTACCTGGAAGAAGCAGAAAAAAGTAACGTGAATCTGTTTATCTAAAGCTATAGAATGTAATCATGGAAAGCGCGGAGAATATCCGCGCTTTTTTTGCTTGAGAAGGCTGGGGAGGGTGAGGGAGTTTAGAAGGTTGAGAGGGTTGAGGGAGTTTAGGAGGGTGAGAGAGTGAGATAGGGAGATGGGGAGATGGGGACATAGGGAGGGTGAGATGGGAAGATAGGGAGGGTGAGATTGGAAGATAGGGAGGTTCAGAAAGTGGGAAAAGTTGAAAGGCTGCACGAAAGAGACATCGGTGACACTTTAGCACATAGACATCGGTTACACTTTGTCATTGCCTTGGGAAGATTGACTATATCTGCAAATTGCCTAAAAAGACTTTAGCTGGCGGTTTTAACCGCCAGTCCGCGGGCTGACGCCGGCAATAAGACTTTTCCCCCGCCTTTGAAGGTGGGGCACCCGCAGCTATATCTCTATTTCCTCTGATCAATCTTGATTTGCCGCGAAAACCATCTAAACCTCTTAATCTCAACCATCTAAACCTCTTAATCTCAACCTTCTAAACATGTATCATCAGATGAGCTCTCAATTCATATTGCGCCTGTATAATCTATCGTAAATTCAAAAATATAGCTACGTGTGCCTGGCCTTCAAAGGCCAGGAAAAAGTCTTGCCCAGATAGCTGCCAGATGTGTGCCGGTTAAAGCCGGCACCTAAAGTCTTTCAAGGCAGCATTCCCCCAAAATGTCGAGCCTTTCTTTTGATAATAAATTCATTGCTAATATCTTAGCTTGCATCCGTGTCTGTGTATTTC
>JALNWR010000163.1 GCA_023230795.1 Candidatus Cloacimonadota bacterium | reverse complement strand
TCATCGTGAATTCAAATAAAGACTTCATGGATAAGACTCATGAACGATTTGAAAATCTCCTCACTAAAAACGGGGAGAGCAACCAGGTCGTAATAGCAGAGTTGAAAGAATACTTGGAGAAGTTCATAGAGACCGTTAGGGAAACTTTCTCCCAGCAAAGTATGGACGAATTGTTGTCTAACCACACCATTAAGTTACTGGATAGTATCACGGTTCTGAAAGCATCGCTTGATGAAATCAATATTAGCTCTGTCACTCCAGAGCAGATAAACCAGATTAACGATCTTATGTCTTCACTGAGCATCTCGGTAAACTCCATATCCAAAGTTATTGGTAATTTAAACGAGATGACTGGCCGGATTGATAAAATCAACCGTAATTTGGGCAAAGTTTTTGAAAGCTTAGGTGGTTAAATGGCCAAATTAGATGAAGATAGGGAGTGGCTCAACGTATGGCCATCCTTCGCTGATATTGCTGTCTGTGCGATGATTCTTTTCCTGATTTATTCACTCTATTTGATCAGTATGCTACCTCAGCAGATTCGCATAGGAGAGCTTACTGAGAAAGAAAAACCGTTGTTTGCCACTGGCAGAGCTGATTTGAGTGATGATTATAAACCAGTCATCGACAAAATGTATGAAGATATCATAGAAAGACCAGAATGGAATAACGACAAGACTTGGGTGGTGGTTGTAAAAGGGCACACGGACAATGTTCCAATCTCTGGAAAATATAATAATAACTGGGAGTTATCTTCCGCAAGGGCTCTTAGCGTGGTTGATTATTTAACCAAAAAAGGTATCCCTGAAAAACGGATACGCGCTATTGGATATGGTGAGCATGACCCTGAAGTAGATCATAGAAAGCCAACTTCTGAGCCAAAAAATAGACGCATTGAAGTAATGCTCTTTAAATCTGATGGCAGATTATAGCTAATGAAACGGATCTGGCTACCACAAATAATCGCAATGCTCTTTCTGATTTGGGCATTGAACCCTACCAACCCATACGGTTATTATAGGCTGCTCAGAGTTGTTTGCTTTATTGTATTCGCATATCTAAGCTACAAATCAATCATTTTTCACCAGAAGGACTGGACTTGGGTTCTTGGAACAGGTGCCGTTATTTACAATCCTCTGATCCCTCTGCACATGACCAGAGGAATATGGACAGTGGTGAATTTGGCCACTGCAATTCTGTTATGTGCCAGTATCTTTTTTGTAAATCCATCAAGGGGCAGATGATGTACCTTATCCTAGTAAAAATCAGAGTATTGAGTTATCAGTAATCATATGAAAAATACTCACAGGCTAGGAATACATACACTTTTACTTATAACCCTTATCATTGTTCTAATGAATGTGGTGGCATGTGATGATCGTCAATCTCATAAATCTAAAAGGCCCCGCAGGATCATCAAACGAAAGCGGAATGTTGAATCAGTCGAGGGTCCAATAGGATTGAAACTAAGCTACATACAGCATGATAAGCAGTATCCACCTGGTGATTTACAACAAGCCCTTGAAGATTCTTCGAATCCATCAATCATCAACGAGGTTTATACTTTAGTGCGCGTCAAAGATGGCGACACCATAGTGGTTTCGAATTCATCTGGTGATATCACAGTTCGTCTATTAGGTGTTGATACACCAGAGAAGAATGATGATAGACAGATAGTACGCTACTTTGCCGAACAAGCCACGTTATTCGTGGAGTCTCTTATAAAAGATAAGTCTATTCGCCTTGGAGTCGATCCAATAAATACTAAATCGAATCACTTAGATAGGTATGGAAGGTTGTTGGCCTATGTATATTCAGTAGAAGACAGTATTAATGTGAATGCAGAGATCATACGCCAAGGATATGGGTTTTCCTATGTAAAATATCCCTGTATGTACACCGACTACTTCTCGGCGTTAGAACGAGAGGCAAGAAACAACAGGCTAGGCCTCTGGAAAGACTAGTCAGTAGCCCCCCCCCAACAGAACAAGATAAGCCGTATTGCAGCATGCAGAAACCCTGTCATAATTTGCAATTTTCAGTGATCCGATTTGCAGAAAGCCTGTCAAAAACCACTCAAAAGGGTCTTGGAAAGGATGAGCAAGGATGTCCTACGATGCGACAGTTTGCAGTTTTCGCTGCACAATTTGCAGATTTCGTTGTCACTTTGCAGCAGCAGCTTATCAAGATTGCATATCCCGCTATCGGGCGGCAAAAGTCTTGACAGATAACAGGCAATATAATGCTTAGGATCAGATGTTAAAGCAAAATAAAACCGATTACTCAGCTATTGCTCTATTTTCAGGTGGCTTAGACAGCCTGCTCGCCGTAAAATGGATGCAAAAAGCCGGTTACAAAGTGTATCCGGTATATTTCCTCACGCCTTATATGCCCATAGAAAGAGCCCTGGAATCCGCTCGGGATAACGGTCTTGACCTCATCATCCGGGATATTACAGAGGAACATCTGAAGATGATGCAGGATCCCGAAACCAGTTTTGGGAAAAACCTCAATCCCTGTATAGATTGTCATGCCCTGATGTTTCGCATGGCGGGAGATATGCTGAGTGAACTGGATGCCGACTTTTTGATCTCCGGTGAAGTGGTGGGACAAAGGCCGATGAGCCAGCGCCGGGATACTCTGAACCGGGTAGCAAAACTAAGCGGATATCGTGATCTTATCATCCGTCCTCTCTCTCAGAAGCTTTTGCGGAAAAATACTCCCATCCGCGAAGGCTGGGTGGATCTCTCCGATATGCTGGATTTTCATGGCAGAGGACGCAGCCGTCAACTCCAGCTTGCAGAAGAGCTGGGCATCACCCGCTTTCCCTCACCGGCAGGGGGCTGTCTGCTTACCGATAGAAATTATACCCTGCGGATTAAAGACCTGATTTCTCATCAGCAAATGGATGAAAAGAATCTGGAACTATTGAAATATGGCCGGCACTTTCGCCTGGATGAATCCACCAAACTCATAATTGGCCGGGATGAAAGAGAAAATGACTGTCTGGAGCGCCTCAGCGATGGCCTTATCCGGCTGAAAGCCAAGAATCAGAATGGCCCTCTGGGACTTTTGACCGATGATCCGGCCGATCCCATAATTTTGAATTTAGCCCTCAGCATCTTCTGGTTCTATCACCCCAAAGCTCCCCAAAGCGGGATTATCAACATCCGGCAAGGGGGCAAATCTAAAGAGCATGAAGGGCAAAAAGCCAGCCCTGAACTCAGTAAACAATATAGAATTTCTTATGATTAAAGGATACAATATGTTAAAAATCGAAGTATTTAACCTCCTACCCGCCTTTCAGACCAATACCTGGCTGATCTGGGAAGAAAAAGGAAAACAGGCTCTGCTTATCGATCCCGCAGCTCCTGATAGTTCACTTTTGGCACTCATTAAAGAGCATGGACTGAAGCTGCAAGGCATAGTCAATACCCATGGCCATGGAGATCACATCGGCGGAAACAGCTTCTTTCAAGAAGCTTTAGGCTGCCCCATCATGATCCATGAAGCAGATCAAAAGATGCTGGTGGATAACAAGAAAAACCTCAGCGAATTCATGGGCGCACCGCTAAAACTGGAACCTGCTGACAGGCTTTTGCAGGATGGCGATATCATCGAACTGGGTGAGCATCAGATCAAGGTGATCCACACTCCTGGCCATACGCCCGGAGGCATCTGCCTGCTGGCTGGAAAATTTCTGATCTCGGGAGATACTTTGTTTGAGATGAGCATCGGACGCACAGATTTCCCCGGCGGCTCACATGAACAGCTTATCTCGGCGATCAAAAATAAACTCTTTACCCTGCCCGAAGACACTGTGGTCTTCCCGGGCCATGGACCCCGCACCACGATCGGGATGGAAAAGCTCAATAACCCCTTTGTGAGGTAGTTTGCTATGCATGATAGTGTGCTCATCCTGGATTTTGGTTCACAATACACGCAGTTGATTGCGCGCAAGATTCGCCAGTGCGGAGTATATTGCGAGATACATCCTTACAGCGTCTCATTGCCTGAGATCAAAGCCTTAAATCCTAAAGCGCTGATCCTTTCCGGCAGCCCCTTTTCCATAGCTCAGACCGATGCTCCCAGGCCGGATGCAGGCATTTGGGAGCTGGATATCCCTATCTTGGGCATCTGTTATGGCATGCAATTGATAGCAGAGCGTTTTGGCGCTGAGATAAGTCCGGCTCCAGAGCGTGAATATGGCAAAGCCGAGCTGCAGATATCTCGGCCTGATCCCCTGCTGGATGGGGTTGAAAGCGGTGCTCAGATCTGGATGAGTCATGCTGATAAGATTCAGTCTATCAGCCATGAGCTCATAGCATTGGCCTCCTCACAAAATTCAGTTTACGCTGCGCTCAGGCATCAAAAGTTGCCTATTTACGCCCTCCAATTTCACCCTGAAGTGCATCATAGCCTGTGTGGTAAAGAGATTCTGGCAAATTTCCTCTTTAAGATAGCAGGCTTGAAGGCGGATTGGCAAATGAGCTCTTTCATCTCGGAAAGCATCCGCAAAATACGCGAGCAAGTGGGCGATGACAAAGTAATTCTGGGCCTTAGCGGCGGAGTGGATTCTTCTGTAACTGCAGCTCTGCTCTTTGAAGCCATCGGTGAGCAATTGATTCCTATCTTTGTGGATACGGGGATGATGCGGTTTCGGGAAAAAGACCGGGTCAAAGAGATGTTCAAGTCCTATCCAGACCTTAAGATAGATTTTGTGGATGCCTCTGCCCTATTCCTCTCCCGTCTGCAAGGTGTCTCAGACCCTGAGCAGAAGCGGAAGATCATAGGTGCCAGCTTTATTGAAATCTTTGATCGCGAAGCAGCTAAATTCCCAGATGCCATGTATCTTGCGCAAGGAACCCTGTATCCGGATGTGATCGAAAGTGTATCTTTTTCGGGGCCATCGGTGACCATCAAGAGCCATCACAATGTGGGCGGTTTGCCTGAGGATATGAAATTGAAGCTGATCGAGCCTCTGCGTGAGCTTTTCAAAGACGAGGTAAGAGAGCTGGGCAAAGCCCTGAATCTGCCTGAGGAATTGGTGCAAAGACATCCCTTCCCTGGGCCCGGATTGGCAGTGCGCATCCTGGGGCCTGTGGATGCTGAAAAAGTAAGAATCCTGCAAGCTGCAGATGAGATATTTATCCAGGAACTATGGGCAAATAAGCTCTATCACAGCACCTGGCAGGCCTTTGCAGTGCTACTGCCCATTCGCAGTGTGGGTGTGATGGGCGATGAACGCAGCTATGATCAAGTCTGTGCCTTGAGGGCTGTAAATAGCGTGGATGGGATGACAGCGGAAGCTACTGAGTTTCCCTGGGACTTTCTTAGTATGGTATCAAACCGCATCTGTAACGAGGTGAAAGGCATCTCCAGAGTGGTCTATGACATCAGTTCCAAGCCGCCCGCTACTATAGAATGGGAATAAGAACTATTTAGCGGATAAAGCCTGCGCCCAGAACCAGATCACCATCATAAAAAGCTACGACCTGGCCAGGAGTAATGGCGGAGATGGGGGTCTCAAAACGAACATGAAAGCTGCCATCGGGCGTCTTTTCTATCTTGCAAGGCTGGGGAGTTTGAGCCAGCCTGATCTTAGCGGTGCAGGAAAGGCCTGCTTCCGGCTCTGAAATCGAAACCCAATTCACCCCTGTAGCGTATAAAAAGTCTTTGTATAAATCCCTCTCGGGGCCAATGATCACACGGTTTTGCGCTTTGTCCAGCGCCAGCACATACTGCGCTTCGGCAAAGCCTGCCAGACCTAAGTTTTTCCTTTGGCCGATGGTGTAGTGAATCAAGCCTTTATGCCGTCCCAAAATCTTCATATCCTGATCCACAAAATCGCCCTCTTCGACTCTGTAATCCTTAAATAGCGGACTGCTGTCATAGCTTTCCAAAAAGTCCTGGCTTTCCTTTTTCTTGATCAGATATTCGTAGCCCTGCGCTCTGGCAAAGTCCTTCAGATCAGACTTTTGCAAATCTCCCAGAGGAAAGAGACAAAGAGCCAGCTGTGCCTGAGAAAGCATACTCAGAAAATAAG
>JALNWR010000162.1 GCA_023230795.1 Candidatus Cloacimonadota bacterium | reverse complement strand
TTTAGGTGCCGGTTTTAACCGGCACACCCCGCAGCGACTATCCGGACAAGACTTTTTCCTGGCCTTTTAAGGCCAGGCACACGGACCTATATCTCTGATAATACGACAGATTATACAGGCGCAAGACGAATTGAGCCCCATCTGATTATACACGGGGAGAGAGGAACGATACCGCTAACGTTGCTGTCGGCGGGATATTGCTTGAGAGGATTTAGATTCACTGTGCGTCGTTTTCGCAGCCAAATCAGACCCGTTCTGGAGAATAGGAAATATAGCTGCGGGTGCCCCGCCTTCAAAGGCGGGGAAAAAGTCTTGCCGCGTGTGTCAGACCCCCGTCCTGGCGGTTAAAAACTGCCAGCTAAAGTATTTCAAGGCCTTTGACCTTGCTGGACGCGAGACGCATCCAATCCAGCGTTTAGCTGCCGTCTGAAGCTTCGAACCCCAAACCATCGTAGCCGGAGCATGTCGCTTTGTAGCCGGAGGACGCCGTTCCTCCGCAAAGATTATCTTTACACGTGTAGCTAAATACCCCCACCCTCCTTGAAAGATTTTAGGTGCCGGTTTTAACCGGCACACCCCGCAGCGACTATCCGGACAAGACTTTTTCCTGGCCTTTTAAGGCCAGGCACACGGGCCTGTATCTTCATATTTACGATAGACTGCACAGGCGCACTACGATTTCAGAGCCCATCTGATTATACAGAGTTGAGGATCAGATCCCGTCCTTTTCGCAGGCAAATCACATTATCCGTGCAAAACGGAAATATAGCTGCGGGTGCCCCGCCTTCAAAGGCGAGGAAAAAGTCTTGCCGCGTGTGCTCGAAACCGTCCTGGCGGCTAAAGCCGCCAGCTAAAGTCTTTTAAGGCAGATAGTAGATATCGGTGATTTTCGAAAGAAATGAATAAATGCCCGGGTTCTCGACATATACTTGCACTTTGACCACATGAAACACGGCGTTGGCTATATTGTCTCCATGAAATGCCCGATTTCTCGACATATACTTGCATTCCACTTCAAAAATCCTGCTTTCATTACCGATTTACGAAATCCCTTTAATGTGAATTCAGACAACTTCCTCACACCCTGCCCCCAAAATCCTGCTTTTCCCGCCAATCTGAGGGATTACCTGAATCTGGGTGCCTATTCGCTCTTTGATGGCTTGAACATGGGAGATCACCCCGATCAGCTTCCCACTCTGCCGCATGCTCGCCAGGGCTTCCAAAGCGGAGGACAAAGTATCTTCATCCAGTGTCCCAAAGCCTTCATCCAGGAAGAGAGAGTCCACGTTTACATTTCTGCTGGCCATCTGTGACAGTCCCAAGGCCAAAGACAAGCTAACCAGGAAGCTTTCGCCTCCGGAAAGGTTTTTGGTGGATCGAATCTCGCCGGCCTGGTGATTGTCGATAACGTTTAGTTCCAAAGGCTGGTCCCTGTCGCGCAGCAGCAGATAGCGTTCGGACAATAGCTGCAATTGCTTATTGGCATGACCCACCATCACCTCGAAGGTCAGCCCTTGAGCAAAATTCCGGTATTTCTTACCATCGGCCGATCCTATCAAGTCATGAAGATTACCCCATCGCGAGCATTCTTTTTCCTGAGCTTTTATATCTGTTTGAATGGACAGGAATCGCTTTTTGACTTCATCGTTTTCGCTCAGAGAATGCTGGTATTTGGAAATGCTATCACGCAGGTTTTTTAGCTCCGCTTCAAGTTCTGTATATAGAGTCTGGGCGTCCTCTGCAGATTTGTCGGTAATCTTCTTTGCCAATTCCCTTTCCAGGCTGATTTTGCGGTCAGCTTGCAGGGTGCGGATATTGCTTTGTTTATCATCCAATGCCTTCGCCTTCTCGGCTAATTCGTTTCTTTGAGCAAGGGGCAGGATAGTTTCAAGATACTGTTTTTCATCACGCAGTTCCAGAGCTGCCAGAGCCTTAGAGAAATCAGACTCCAGGGTATTTAGCCTTGGGCTTCTTTGGGCAATCTTAGCTTGCAGAGTTTCGGCATTTGTCTGGGTAACGGTCAATTTACGCTGGTTTTCCGCATGGGCAGATCTGGCATTTTTCTCAGCTTTCTCCGCATCGTCTATAGCTTTATTTAGCGATTGTTCTACTTCATCCGGCTTGCGCTTGCCATACAGCTTCAGCCTTTCTGCCTTTTGCTTTGCATAATCAGCTCTGCGGGTCTTCAGCTGCTCGTTTTTTGTGGATAGGGCGGCACTTTGGGTATCGATGATGCCATCCAAACTCTTTATTACGCTTTCAAGGCTGGCAATCTGGGTCTTGATATATTCCTTGAGATTCGTATGAGACTGCCATTCTTTCAGGGCTTTGCGGAGTGAAGCCAGGATTAACGGGATCTTGGAATCCGGAATATCCGTGATTCTAAAAGGATGAAGTTTTGTGGTCAGTGCTTCCTTCAGTCTGGCAAGTTCATCCTTCAGCTCTTCCAGGTCTTCCTTTAAGCCTGCCAGAGCAGTTTCTGCGGCTTTTTTCTCATGTTCAGCTGCTGCTTTCTGCCTTTCACATTCTGTCAGATTATCGCGGGCTTTGACTTCCTCTTTCTCCAGCTTTCTAATGATAGATTCTTGTTTCTCAGCTTTGTCTATAAAAGTGTTTAACTCTGTTATCTTCCGCTCAGTTTCATCTGGCTGGGGGATATTACCTTCTGCAAAAGGATGCTCTTTGGCTCCACAAAGGGGGCATGGCTTGCCATCTTCCAGTTTAGTTCGATGTTCCTCAAGCTCAACTATTCGTTTCAAGTAGACCATTTTCTGAAGAAGGTTATACTTTTCTGTGCGGTATTCTCGCAACAATCGATCGCCTAATAATGTGCGCAAAGCTTCTTCTTCACTCTTTAGTTCTTTTGATGCCTCTTCCAATTCCTCTTGCCTGGTAACGTTTGATTTTTGCAGGCCTTCAAGGGCTGTCTTCGCTTCCTTTAGCAGAGTTTTAGCTCTCTGATGAGCTTCATCTTTTCTTGCTATTTCCTTATATCTGAGTTGCAGAGTATTTAGCTGTTCTTCCACTCCCGTCAAACCACTCACCAGCCATTCATCCTGCGGATTTTCTTCAAGATATTTGTTAATAACAGATAGCTTTGTTTCAGCCTGTTTGAGCTGTCCCTGCTTTTCCAGTCTGGTCTGTCTATTTTCCTCGATTTTTGATGTTTCGCTTTCACAGTCTGCTTCAGCCTCTGAAATGGACTTACCCAGCTCGTCCAGCTTCTGATCAAGGGCTCTTACCCTTTGAATCTGCGGCATTCCAGCTTTCAAATCGGTTTTTGCTTTGCGGGTCTGTTGTTCTGCGGACTTTAATATGTCTGCCTGTTGATTTGCTTGAGAGATCAATTTGGGAAGAGCTACTTCCGCGATCTTTAATTCCTCCTGATCATCCGAATGCTGTTTCCGGACTGCCTTAAGGGTGGCATATTGGCCGTCCAATGCTGCTGCTTTGTTAGCCCGATTGAGCCTCTCACGCTTAGGGCTAAAGGCATTGATCTCTTTGTGCAGGCTCTCTTCTGCTTCGGTCAGCTTAGCGATTTCTTCTTTTATACTGTTTATTGCCTTCAGCCACTTGATGGCCAGTTCAGCTTCACCGAAGCTCTTGATGAGCTCTCTCTCTTCCTTTTGCTTGATTTCCAGTTCTTTGCGAATCTCTTGTTCTTGTTCCAGCTCCAGGATTACAGTTCCGCTTGCTTTTGCTTTGAGGACATCTAACTTGCCTTGCTCCTCGCGTTGACGCTCATGAAGCAGAATGGAAATCTCGCTGTATATCTTGGTGCCGGTGATCTGTTCCAAGATCGGAGCACGTTCATCAGCCGTGGCCAGCAAAAATGCGGCAAAGTCACCCTGTGCCAGTAGCATAGAGCGGGTAAAGCGTTCGAAATCCATGCCGGTTACATCCTCGATCTGCTCTGCTACACCCTTGATTTTGGATTGCAAAACCACACCGGAATCAGCATTGGCAAGCTCTTGTTTGGGCTGTTGCAGCTGGCCCTCTGGTTTTTCCCGGGCCCGGCGCTGACTCCAGTGGCAGCGGTAACGTCCTGCTCGGGTCTGAAAAGTGACCTCGGCAAAGCAAGCACCTGTATGGCGAGACATGATCTCATTTTCGCTTTTGGTGATTCTGCTCAGACGGGGTGTCCGCCCATACAGAGCGAGGCATATCGCATCCAGGATGGTGGATTTTCCTGCACCGGTGGGGCCCGTGATGGCGAAGATGCCGTCAGATACATAGCTCGGGTCTGTCAGGTCGATATTCCATTCGCCGACCAATGAGTTCAGGTTCTCAAATCGAATCTGCAGTATTTTCATGGACCATCCCTTTATTCTTTCTGCCTATCTTTTTCACAATAAGATACCAGCAGCTCTTGGTAAGTGCTCAGCAATTCCCGTCTTTGGTCCTGGGGCACTTCATGAGATGCCAGGCAGCGTTCAAAGACCTCATTCTCATCCAGATCGTCCAGAGTCTCTTCTATGCCGGACTGCTCCAGGACGCGATCTATTAGCCGAGTGTTTTTTATGCGTAAGATTTCCAATTTGCTGTCTTCGACCGATGCCACTACGCGCTCTTGCAAGTCGCTAATGATTTCATCGCCCTGGTAGATGATTTCAAGCCAGGCACTTGAATCTATTGCCACCAGCTCCCCAATCCGGTTTTCGATCTCATTCCAATTGCCTTTGATGCTCTCAAGCTTTTGCCATACTGGTACTTCAATGAGTTTGACAGTTACAGCGCCATTCTCGATATCAACCTGGCAGATACTCTTTTTTTGATTTGCTTCCCCAAATCCTATTGCTAAAGGCGAGCCGCTATAGCGTATAGTTTCAGAGCCGTTTACCCGCTGCGGGACATGAAGATGCCCGAGCGCCGTATAATCGAAACAGGCAGGGAACGAACTTGCTTTTACCAGCGCTAAAGAGCCGATATAAAGCTCACGAACTCCATCACCTTCGATGGTGCGTCCGCCGGCTGTAAACAGATGCCCCATTCCTACGATGGGAATATCCAATCCCAGCTCTGTGCGCTTCTGCTCGGCGAGGGCTCCCACCGCAGCATAATGCTCCCGAATGCCGTCTAATAGCTTCTTCTCCTTATCCTCAAGGCTTTCTCCGGCTTCTGAACTGCGAATATCCCGATCCCGAAGATAAGGCACGGCGCAGACTATCAGCTCCGGTTTATCATCTTGATCGCAGAGCACCAAAACTTCATCGTTCAGCTCTTCAGACGAATTTCCCACCACATGGACATTCAAAAACCGCAGCAATTTCCTGGGAGCATTGAGAAAGGAAGGGGAATCGTGATTTCCTGCAATAATTACAACATGCCGGCATGATGAGCTGCTTACTTCGGAAAGGAAACGATAATACAATTCCTGGGCTCGATTGCCCGGAACACTGCTATCGAAAATATCGCCAGCCACCAGGATGGCGTTGATTTCATTTTGCTTGATAGTCTCAAGCAGCCAATTCAGATACGATTCAAATTCATCGTAACGCTTTCGCCCATGTAGTGCCCTGCCAATATGCCAATCAGAACTATGGATGATTTTCATGCTCACCTGCTAAGCTTTTAAAGCCTTTACTTTTTTATACAAAGCGATCAGGTGCTCGAGAGAAAGATCGAGGATCGGTTCATACATATTCCTTATATTTTCCTGTAAAGTGTCCATCATTTACCTGCCTTATACCAATAATGCTTTGTTGAGTCCCAAATCTTTGTGTAAATTCCAATTCATAGGGTCTCAGCTTATGTGCGAATTGTGCATGGCTTCACATTTTATCCAAAGCCAAAAAGCGAATTGCATTTTTTTCATCTCTTCGTTATAGGTCAAGCTCTTTCTTCTGGTCTATAGCATATTAGCACTTGAATCTACACTTGAGCAACTTTAGTGCCCGCCGGAGCCTTCAATCCAATTTTAACTCGTTTTTAACTCGAGTCCACTCGAAGCTTCGAGTCATCTCGAGTTAAAACTGGGTTAAAATCAAATTCAAGGGAAGAGCGGGGCGGCACAAAAGCTTGATGGCCTGGTCGTTTTACTATCTGAACTCACATGAAATGGATTTCTTGGGGCCGTTTATGAGAGCAAGATTATTGAACTTAACTGAAAGCCGGCTTTCGCCACCGACAATGAAAGCCCCAATTCTGCGCCATCTGCGCCCTTATCTGCGAAATCTGCGTGAAACCCCATCTGCGTGAA
>JALNWR010000161.1 GCA_023230795.1 Candidatus Cloacimonadota bacterium | reverse complement strand
TTTCGTGGTATTCGCCAATAAATATCTGTGCAAGAAATAGCTCTTATCAGTGGCATGAGTATCTTCCAGAGCTATCTTCAGATTGAGTGGGATGGTGGTATTTCGGCGCGTGGAAGCAAAGCTCAGCCACCGATATTCTTCCAACAATTCACCAAAGTCACCACGCTGAGTTTCCGGCTCACTTACTATGCTAAGCTGCTGATCGTAATCTGTGATATAACGAAAGTGAAAGCCCGGCACTGCGAAAAAGCGGTAGCCATCATGCAACGCATGGATGCTGAATTTATCTATCTTATCCTGATGCAATTCTACATAGCTGTGCAATACTGGCTTTGGAGTATAAAGATAGAGCCTGTTCCCCCAAGTGAAATTCGCAAAATCCAGCAAACTCTGATGCGTAAAGCCCAGGCCGTTATTTTTGGAAGAAACGCCTGCTCTGTCCTGCTCGAGCCTATGGATGCGTATCTCATTTGACATTTGCCTAATATTCAAATCCATCAGAGCCAGCCTGTCATGATAGGAGGTCAAAGATGCCAAAGTGTATTTGCTATCCAGCCCCTTCATTTCAGAATCAAAGTGTTTGAGATTAAAGCCCATAGCCTCGCCTTCATCCAGGGCAAAATCCAGACTGCCAAGCAGATGATGAGAGTGCATCTTTCTGGCAGGGTATCTCATAGACAGCATAGCTTTGGCATCGCTCAGCCAATCTGAATCCGGATAATATCTGTAATCCGCCATCAACCCCCAGCTGGTATCGCCTTGCAGATTCAGGTAATGCTGGAAGCGTGGCTTAAGCATCTCACTGAAAGGTAAATCCATCAGGGGCAGTGAAGCGGGAATAAAGGCCATAATGCTATCTCTGGCAATGCTCTCACTGCTGTAAGGCAGGGCTTTTTTATACAGGAAGATCTTGATTTGACTCTCTCCGCTCACCTCGATATCAGGCAAAACCTGGATTTGAGCGTGCAGTGCAGCCCAAAGCAATATCGATATCAGTATGCAGCGTTTCATTCACTCTCCCCCATGCTTTCATTGATCTTTTCCAGCTGAGCATCGGAAAGAAGCGAGCTGTAATCCCAAAGATGCATCTCAGCCTCTTTGCGCGCATCCAGAGCTATGTAACTGAGGATCACCCGGTAGGCACAAAGCCCTGTGATATCCTCATAATCAGGAAAGAGTATCATGGTCTTTTTAAAATCGGAGATGGCGGCTTCATACTGCGCACCCTCATATAAGATCAATGCTTTGTAATAAAAAGCGGTGGCGTGATCATGCGTATTGGGGCTTTGATTGATGATGCTGTCGGCGAAAGCCTCCGCCTGCTCAAAGCGGGCTTGCTCTACCAATTGAGACAGCCTGAGCAACCTAGCCTGCGGCAGCTGATCTGCATATTCTGCACCGCTGGCCCAAAGCTCTTCAAATTTCAGATAATCAGCCGCTACGGATGCCTTGAGAGCCTCATGCCAAAGCACCGGCCCGGGCTCCAGCTCCAGCGCCGTTTGATATTTGCCCAGCGCCGCTTCATGATCTCCCAGCTCCAGATCCACCTCAGCCCAGCCCAGCAAAGCCCGCAAATCCTGAGTATCATCGTAAAGAGTGCTCAATATCGAATCTGCTTCAGCATAGGCAGCCAACTTCAACAGGCTATGCCCCATCAAAAGCTCCACCTCCATCCGGCTTTGCTCCGGAAAATCTTCCCTCAGCTTTTCTGCGCTGTTCAACACTTCGCTCCACTGCTCGCCTTCTGCGTATATTCTGAGTACGAGATAAGACAGCTCAAAGCGAATATACTGACTTTGGAAGGTATCCGCCAGCTGCGCCACTCCATGGGCCAGCACAGGATCGTCCAGCCGGTGCAAAGTAAGCTCGATGCCGGTGAAAACCTCGCTCAAAAGAGCGCGATCGGCAGCATCTATCTGATTGACATTGCGGAATCTGAGCAGGATGTTGCGATAGTCGCTCAAAGCCTGCTGGTAATTACCCATATTGTAATAACTATTGGCGATATCGGCCAGAACCGGCAGGAAGTATTGGGAATCCGGAAAGGTATCTACAAACTGTTCAAAAAGCTCCAAAGCCAGATGGTAATCTCCTGCGGCATAAGCGGACTTACCTCCCAGATAGAGATAGGTATCCGGGCTCTGATTGCCCTGATGCAGCTGCAAATAGATCTCTGTAGCCTCATCATAACGCTTCATCTGATACAGACATAGGGCGCGGTAGCTTTTGGCTTCGGTAATGCGCAGCTCGTTCGTGGCAGCCTGTTCTGCCTGGCTGAAATACTTCAGTGCCCTGGCATAATCTTTGCGGTTAAAATTGATATGACCCTGCAAAATCATGGAATCATAACTGGGAGTAAGCGCGGCCAGGCTGTTTTCGGCATCGCCATAACTGCCCAGATAATAATAAGTTTGCGCCACTCTCAAAGCGGCGTATGAATTCTGCGGTTCGGCCTTCAGAATCTTTTGAAATGCTGAAAGTGCCAGATTGTAATTAGCCAGAAAGTAGTCCATCTCGGCCAGATAAAACCTGGCGGAAGGTACAAAGCCGGAAGCTGGATGCTCTTGTATCAATTGATTGAAGGCCTTGGTGGCCAGGCTGTAATCCTTCCCCTCAAAATACAGATAACCCAGATAATACAGAGCAGTATCCCGGGCTTTGGCCCTGGGATAAAGATTGAGATAGCGGTTGAAGCTCTGCAAAGCGCGAGGATGATCCTTGGCCAAGAGCCAGCTGCGGGCTATGAGTATATCCATTTCTGCCATCTGGGCGCGATTTGTGCTCTCGGCTCTTCCCTGCCCCAGATATTTCAAAGCCTCGGCAAAATCCTGCTGTTGAAAGGCAAAATAGCCCATAGTATAAAGTTGCTCCGCTCTGGCCACCTGATTTTGCGGATTATCCACAAAGTCTCCCAGCTGGCGAATTGCAGACAGCGGCTGAGTGCGATACACACTCTTCAGTCTCTCCAAAAAGCTAAGCACCTTAAGCTCTGGCTCTGAATCTTTTACCAATCTGGAAAAGAGAAAATCGGCCTCAGAATCGTCTCCCTCGTGTGCCAATATCAAAGCCTGGTAATAATCGTAATAATCGCCTTTATTCTCTGTGCTTGCCAGGATTTCAGATGCGCCGCTGAAGTCTTCCAGGCTGATGGCTTTTCTGATTCTTAACAGCTCCATTTGCGGAAGAGCACTCAAAGACTCTGTGTCCTGCATCAGCAAATCAAACTCCTGATAGCGGCTGCTATCCAGAAGATAAGTTGCCCACAGCACGTTACTTTTAGCATAGACCGGGCTCTGCTCTGAAATGTTTTCCAAAAGAGCTTGCGCATCAAGGTCCTTATTCAGCTTCAGGAGCACCTCAAGGTATTCATATTCCACCTGCGGCTGGGGACTATGCTGCAGAGTATATTCATAGGCCAGTTTGGCGCTGTAATATTGCCCCAGATCCTTATAGAGTCTGGCTTTGTAAAGATTGGCCTGCGCCAGAAGAAAAGTGTCTTTGGTCTCACTTTGCAAACTTTGCAATTGATTCATGGCCTGGGTGTACTCGCCCATGCCGATGAGGCTCAAAGCCCTATGCAGATAGACCTGGTGGCGCAGCGAAAGCTCGATATCCTCCAGCAGAATCTCGTCGTAAATCGCCAGCGCCTCAGCATTGCGCTCATCTTCTAAAAGCAGATTCCCGCTCAAATAGCGTAACGAGTGGCGATATCTGCTCTGCGGATACCTTGCCATATAGCTCTGGATTTCTGTATATAGATGCTCACTTTCACCGCGCTCATACAGCTTAACGATATACTGATAAGAGTATCTTTCCAGGTTATTCGCCGCTGGGACCTGTGCGGCAAGTGGCGCTATAAACAGCAGACCCACCAACAGGATAATGGTATATTTTATACTTTCGGACATTCAGTTCTCCGCTTATTTCTCTTTGTCCCAATCTGAAAACCACGCTGATCCTGTCAATGCCTTTGTTTTGGCAGACCTTTCCCCCATTTTAACTTAAAACCTAATTTCCATCTAATCTCAATCTCGCATTAACCGTATCTTTGCCCGCCGTTTATGCCTCACAAGCAGCGTTATACAAAAAGCAATACCCCAAGCTATCTTGTAGTAAACGAAATCCGTGGGTCTGTATCTCTCTGAAAAGATTGTCAATAAAGAGTTTAACCAGACCGCCCCAGCTTGCACTGTCATTTGACCCTATTTCATCAGAAGCATTCTCCTACTTTGGCTTCCATTGGGAATGCCCAAGCGGTATAAATATACTCCGCTGGCTACATTTCGATTGTTCATATCCCTGCCGTTCCACGCTATCTGGTGAAGCCCCGCTTCCTGTCCGGTATTGATCAGGGTTTTCACCAATTGACCCCTTATGTTGTATATATCTATTCGAACCTTTGCAGCTTCCGGGAGATAATAAGAAATCGTAGTAGTGGGGTTAAAGGGATTGGGATAGTTTTGAAATAGCGTAAGCTGCTTTAGTCCAGGCGCCACCGGATCGTCATTGCTCACCCAGGGTCTGGAGCCAAACTCAAAACAGCCCATGTCTATGCGATCGTTCCAGATGCGATAGTTACCAGCCAGATCATAAGGAGGCAGGTTCAATCCTGTGATATCGCGAGTTCCCGCATCGATGCAGGGGGAACCCTCCGAGAGGCTGTAATAAAGCGGATCATGCATATCAAAGCCTCCGGCAAAGAGGGGGTCGCCGCTGATATTGGTATCGTGGTAGTGAATTGTGCTCCCGGGGCCTTGCCAGATGTCGCTATAACCATTTCTGATCAGGTTGTTGTTGAGAGTTAACGTAGTAGGGATACCTGTCCCATCCATGGGATTGATAGCTATTTCCACCGATCGATTATTGTAGAATATGCTGTTTGAGATTGTTACGTTACCATTAACCATCAATGCCTCACCGTTGCCAGTATGTCCGGCAAACGTGCAGTTGGTGATGTTCATCAAAGGAAAATCTTCACCATGAAATATAACTCCGCGCTCATTGCAGTAAATATTTGCAAATAAGCTATTCTGAATAGTGTATTGAGGTTGGGTAGGTGGGTTGTACATTCCGCTAAACTGAACAGCGTGAGTATCATCGTCTGTCATAGTAATATTAGTAATAGTGGAGTTTATAAGGGCAAAGCTCCCCCCCAAATTTATCCATATAAGCGGGCTTGCCCATACCTCATTACTTGTAAATGTTGAGGTGGCATTTCTAAAAATTGAATTTCGGATTACCCCTGAAATGTAACCATCGCTATACAGGAAGCCCATGCTGTCGGTAGTGAAGTCCTCAATTATTATCCCGTCCCAAAGACAGTTTGTGGCATAAGTAATGTTAATGATAGCAAACAAATCCGGATTCAGTTCATGCATCCTCAGGTTCTTCAGATGCAGTGATTCCTCCTTAAAACCCCAAATTGCACAACTGTTGTTTGATCCTGCAGTTGTGATGGACATGTCCTCCAGACAGACGTGACTCTGATAAAAGCTGGTAAAGACTTTTAAAGCATTGTATGGCACGTTGGCATAAGCGGGGTCCATCTCTCCCACTATCTGAGTCTCTTCAATCCCCGCTCCTTGAACCTTAATCCAACTTTTTAAAGGAATTGGAAATACCTGCTGATTGGCAGTTCTGGAATATATACCGGGGAGTATGTGAACAGTTTTCTGGTTCAGGCTGTCGGAGGCAACTCTATAAACCGCTGTTCTGATCGTCTTAAGAGCTGTCGCAGGGCTGAGGCCATCATTGGTGTCGTCTCCGTTAGAAGACACATAGAGATCGCTATTTATTTCCTGATGATGAGCAGTCTCTACGTCTATCAATAGTTGAAACTCATTCCCGTAAGCCCTGAAAGGCGCGACATAGTAGTTGGTTGGATTGGACACAGTAAACATCTCCAAGGGGATACTCAAATCATCATTGATGGAGTGAGCGACAATATCCTGTCCTGCTCCGGCTGTATTGTTGTATATGGAGCAGCGGTTAACGGGATCAAAAGCAACATTTACATATCCCATGTAACCATTTATGTATATGCCGCCTGCCATTATGTATGCATAATTGTCAAATATCCGAACTCCACTCAAGACTGTAGTACTCTTAAACAGGTTTATGCCTCCCCCGTATGAAGAAGCATTTCCAAAGAGTGAACAATTCGTTAACATAGATAGGCTATTTTGTCCTAATGATATTCCTATCCTACTATTAGTTATTGAAAAGCCACGGATAGTGACGTTCTGTACATTTTGGTTGATTCTTATACCTGGT
>JALNWR010000160.1 GCA_023230795.1 Candidatus Cloacimonadota bacterium | reverse complement strand
CAGATATCGCTGATCTGGTTGTATAAAAGATACAGCTCCTGGATATTAGTCAATCCGGCCAGGGGACTTAGATCGCTGATCTGGTTTTCATTAAGCCATAGCCAATCCAGATTGTTTAGATTGGACAGCGGACCCAGGTCGCTGATCTGGTTGTTCTGAAGATTCAGGCTCCCCAAATTGATAAGATTGGTCAGTGAATTAAGGCCGCTGATCTGGTTGGATTTCAGATTCAGATAATGCAGATTGCTCAGATTGGCCAGTGCGCTGATATCGCTGATTATGTTATTTTCGAGGATCAGATTATTTAGATTGCTCAGATTGGCCAGTGTACTCAGATCGCTGATCTGGTTTGAGCCGAGATTCAGATATTGCAGATTGTTCAGATTGGCCAGTGTACTCAGATCGCTGATCTGGTTTGAGCCGAGATTCAGATATTGCAGATTGCTCAGATTGGCCAGTGTACTCAGATCGCTGAACTGGTTGTCTTCGAGATACAGCTCCAGCAGATTGCTCAGATTTGACAGGGGACCCAGGTCGCTGATCTGGTTGTAATCAAGACTCAGCCCCTCCAGATTACTCAGATTTGATAGCGGGCTGAGATCGCTGACCTGGTTGGAACTGAGATCCAGTATCTGTAGATTGCTCAGATTGGACAGCGGACCCAGATCGCTGATCTGATTGTAAAAAAGAATCAGATATTGCAGATTGTTCAGATTGGACAGCGGGCTGAGATCGCTGATCTGGTTGTAATGAAGAATCAGCTCCGGCAGATTGATGAGATGCTGTGCGCCTTCGAGGCTGACGATCCCTCTTGATGTTGCCGATAGACGTCCGTTAAGAGACTCAAGATCAGCTATAGTAGGTTGATAATCCTCGGGCTGTTCTAATTCGCTGTTGATCGCCATGCGGAAGTTATCATCGGGGATATAGGCCAGCGGGCTAAAAACCTGATACTCCACGGGCACTATGAGCAGCGGATTTTCAGGATCATTGGAGGATAGCTGAATTTCATAGCTGTAAGTTCCGAGGGTGTCTGCCGGGCTAAAGCTAAGCAGGCAATTCACAAAAGAGGATGGTGCAATAGTTCCAAAGGCAGGCTCCAGCGAGATGCTGAGAGTGCGGTCTTGCCCTGTCCGGATGCTGCGTCCAAAGATTATTTCACTTTCCCAGTCCAGGGGAATATTACCGGTGTTGCTGATGGTGATCTGCAGCTCACTGCTCTCTTCCAGGTTCAATTCCTCGTAAACAAAAGCAGGCTCAACTCCTATCTCTGCCATCAGGACAGTCTCACCGGTAGTAAAGCTCCACATCCCGCTCCAGATTTCGGTAGTATCTTCGACAGCTTTTACTCTCCAGTAATACTCTGTGAGGGGCTCCAAGGTGGTATCAAATGTGTAGCCGGTTTCATCCATCAGATAGCCATATCCCAGGTAGCTGAGGCTCTGGGGGCTGGCTCCGAGATACACTTCATACTCTGCGGTTTGGTATTCGTAATTCGCCTGCCAAAAGAGGCCAGAGTTTAGGGCTATGTCCGTACCATTGCGCTCTGGATCAGGATAGCAGGGAGATAAAGGCTCATAAGTGCTGGCCGTGTATGGCAAGCTCCAGCTTTGTGAAAGCAGCATGGATTCGTAGGAGAGGGGGTTTGCCTCCAGATCAAACTCGTTGAGGTTGCTAAGCCCGGCCAGGGGCCAGATATCGCTAATCTGGTTTGCACTCAAATCCAGGTCTTGCAGGCTAATAAGAGAGCTCAAGGGGCTGGCATCGTTGATCTGGTTATAGGCCAGGGACAGCCATTGCAGATTGCTTAATCCCACCAGGGGGCTGAGCTCGCTAATCTGGTTTGAGGATAAGGTCAGCCCTTGCAGATTGGTGAGGGAAGAGATCGGGCTCAGCTCGCTGACCTGGTTGTTTGCAAGATAAAGTCTTTGCAGATTGGCCAGAGTGCTGACGGGGCTGAGCTCGGTGATTTGGTTGTCATACAGGTATAGTCTTTCCAAGAGGGTCATATTGCTCAGGGGACCCAGCTCGGTGATCTGGTTATTATTCAGATAGAGCGCTCGCAAAAGAGTCATGTTACTCAGGGCGTCCAGCTCGCTGATCTGGTTATCGGTCAGATACAGTATTTCCAGAAGGGTCAAATTGCTCAGCGGGCTGAGCTCGCTGATCTGGTTGTAGTTTAAATCCAGAGATTGCAATTGAGTCAAATTGCTGATGGGGCTAAGCTCGCTGATCTGATTGGAATCCAGGTACAGCCCCTGCATATTGATCAGATGCTGCGCGCCTTCGAGGCTAACTATGCCTTGATCTGGGGCCTCTACATATATGATGGACTCAAGATCAGCTATAGTAGGCTGATAATCTGCTCCTTGTCCCAATTCATTATTGATCGCCATCCTGAAGTTATCATCCGGGATGTAGGCGAGGGGGCTGCTGATCTCAATCTCCTGACTCACCACATTCGAAGGTTCAGATTCGCCGGTGGCATATACTGCGCAGACGTAATAGCTATAAGTTTCGCCCGGGCTGAGTTCGTTATCTTCAAAATAGGGCAGGATAGTTTCTGCGTAGGGTTCTTCATTGCGATAGACCTTGTAAAGCAGTGGATAGCCGGTTTCCGGAGGCAGCCAGCTTAAGGCCAGCCGGCTTTGATCCGGAAAATATTCCAGACTGAGCTCGGTGGGCGCTGCTTGATAGGCTTGCCCCATAAAGCGGAAGGTGCAACGGGGGTATTCGCTGATCCAGGAGCCGGGAGCGTTCGGATTTTCCAAATCCAGCACTTCCACATCGCTGTGATAGCTTCTGCTGCGCTGGGTAGAGGAGCTTTGGACGTAAAAGAGATTTTGGGAACCATAATAGTTCTCATCCAAAGGGCGCTCCACCAGCATCACGAGGTTTCCGCTCTGATAGGAAAAGGGGCTGTCCAGCGTGATGGAGATGGCGTTTTCACCCATAGGGAAATCCACCGGACCATCATAGACCAGCTGCAGCTGAGTGGAGGGAATCCAGGCCTCGGTGAGCTCGGTCTGAGAACTTTCTCCCAGCCAGATTTTGATGGGCATATTGGGGAGCTCTTCGCTGAATGAATTGTAAAATTCCAGATTGAAGATCATGCCGTTGAAGCCCAGTTCATCGGCATAGTAGATAGTCTCAAAGACACTTGCTTTCCAATAGAAATCCAGAGGATAGCGGGCGGTAGTATCTTCATTTCCTATGGTGGCCGCCTGGATTTCGTCAGATACTATTACGGCGATTTGCTGGCTTTGGTTATCATCGGGATTGATATCATCTTCCAGCTCTACCACCGCATATACAGAGCCTTCATAAGCTGCGGTGGGGGTCCAATGGAGCTGGACGCTAAAGATTTCCTCTGGCTGGATCGGGCCCAAAATCTGGCTGCTCAAAAGCTCGCCTGATTGCTTGAAGAGCTTGGCTTCAAAGCTTTCTATTATAGCCTCGCCGGTATTGATCACCTGCAAGGTGTATGCGGCCTGTAGATTTACACCCAAAAGCGTAGGACCGCTAAAGGATTCCACCATCAGGTCCAGCACAAGCGGAGCGGTATATTCCCAAGTCAGATAAGGGTAGCCGCCATTGTAGTCTTCGTCCCAGCTCCAGCTTTCGGCAAAATCCCAGTTCTGATAAGTATCAGCCGCAAAAGGATAGCTCATATCCTGGCTGCTTCTGCCTTCGCCTGCAGCAGAATAGCTCAGACCGCTGCTTTGTGTATTCCAATAGCTTTGGGAGACTGTGCTATCAAGATTGCGTCCGATCAAGCCGCCAACGTCGTTTACTCCACTTACGCTGCCGATGCTATAGCATTCCTGCACCGTGCTCTGGGTGTCGTTTTCGCCAAGCAGGCCACCTGTGGATGAGCTGGCTGATACTGCAGCGGTGGAGTAGCTTTTGCTCAAAAAAGACCCGCCCAGGATGCCGATGAGGCCACCTGCGGCGATATTGCCCGTTACGCTGCCTCTGCTCACGCAAGAGGAGATCTCGCTATAGCCTTTGGCATAGCCACACAAGGCGCCGGTGGCAAAATCTCCACTGATCTGCACTAGGGCTGAGCTATGGGAAAGCTGACTGTTCATAGCCAGAGAGCCGATCAGCCCACCGGTGATTTCAGCGCCGGTGATTTCGGCCTGCACGCTGCAATTTGCAATGATGCTCGTCAGAGCAGAGCCAGAGAGCGCAGCCACATAATCGTTTCCCACGATCTGGGCATCGCTCAGCTGCATATTCAGCAAGGCGGCATTTGAGATATAGCCAAACAGGCCCTGGTAATCCGCCTGAGGTCTATTGATATATAGCCCCGCAATCTGATAGCCGTTTCCATCGAAATTGCCCGAAAAAGGCGTATCAGGCTCTCCAATAGCCTGCCAGCCAGGGCCGCTATTGTAAGGTGCGAGATCAAGATTTATATCGGCATTTTGTAAAAAATATGCCGTGGGATACAGGCGCACTTGATGCAGTTGCTCTGCAGTTTCCACCAGATATGGCGAGGCCTGAGTTCCCAGACCTCCGGTAAATTGTGCCCACAGAGGGCCTGACATAATAACAAAAACAACGAACAGAAACATGGTAATGCTATTGTTGTTAGCTTTCATTGTGATCTCCTTTCTAAAGTAATTAATTGATTGAAAGCTTGCCGGAGCTGCCTGACAGACGTCTCTGCCCCGATTCCTACAGCCGCATATAGCTGCGATTTTATGCAATGTATGTAACTAAGCTCTGTTATTGATGATACTACCATGATCTCAATCCTCAGCGTTGATAGCAATTATGCGGATAAAGGCCCGCGGCTGCGAAAGAGGCAGGATGATCCGGGTATCAGAAGTTTCCTGCTGAAAGATAATGCCGGTGGCGTCTGGCTCTGCATATAGCGAAACCCGATAGCAGATTTGGTTGACAGGCAGGCCGGAAATATCTGCAGTCACTGCAGTCCAGGAAAGATCAAGAGTGTGGTCTGGCAAAATCTGCAGGATCATACCCTGTGGACACTGTGGCTCTGAGGGTAAGACCTGAACTGGGATATTGATTCTTTGCAGGGGACTGCTGCCATCTGAGAGCAGCAAAAAGATAGCAGTCTCGCCCTTGAAAGCCGGTTGGGGAATAAGGGTGGCCTGAGCCAAAGAGTCGCTATATGCGGCCGAGAAATGCTCTCCCGCATTTATAGCCACGGAGACTATGTCCCGATCTGCATCATAGATCAGACCCTCCCAGCTAAGGACATACTCCTGGTTCTGGATGAGCTGCAGCTCAAGGGCTCCTTCCCACTGAGGTGGAGTATTTGTGCTATCTCGAATCACGCTCAAAAAGGCACTCAGTGAATCTCCCTGAGAGCCATAAACCCTAAGCTCTGCAGCTGTTTCTCCCCTCCATCCCGGACGGGGGTAAATATGCCAGAGCATGCCCTCCGGCCCGGCTTCCAGCTCTTGCACCAATTCAAGATTGGGAACGCAAGTATATTCCAGCCCCCCATCGCCGGAACTGAAGTAATCGCAGAGAGTCAGGCTTTGAATCTGATTGTCCGAAAAGCTCAGCGTGGGAAGCGCCTGATTTTGCGTAGGGAGCGCATCGTTATACTCCAAAGCGATGCTATAATCCGTGAAAGTGTAGCTACTGCTAAAGGCATATTCGCTTTGCGTGCGCATATCGATGCTGGCAGAAGCTAAGATCAGCGTGGGCTGGTAATAATCCGGAAAACCATTCGGCAGGCTCCAGCTGAGGGTGAAATTTGCCGAATAGGGATTGTGAGCCCGGATTTGGCAAGGCCAGAGCTTGTCGCCGGGAATCTGGCTGCGGATGTCGGTAAGATAATTGCCGTTATTGGCGCCCCAATCATCATGCACTATATAGGTCGCTACATATTGATTACTCATGGGGGGAAAGCTATAGCGAAGATCATAGCCAGCATCATATCCGTCGCTGGCATCGGGATGCTCGCCTATTATCATGTTCGAGCTCGTAAAGCTGCCAGAGCTGCCCAGGTTCTGGATTACTATGCTAAGCTCCCACGCGGCATGTAAATGCCAGCATGGTAAAAACGCTGCCAAAGCAGTCAGAATCCAGTATCTAAGCCTCATGAGCAACCTCTACTCTAATTTATGTTTTCAATACATAATCTCTTCAAGGATGAGTTTTGGACTATAAGTAATTCTGTCAAGAAAAAAGATTTTTCAGGCATTTCCCCATTTTCAAGAGTCTGATTATGGACTGGTAGTTGCTATCTGAAATTCCGTCCCTACAGGACTCAAGGCATTGTGCACCTGTTT
>JALNWR010000159.1 GCA_023230795.1 Candidatus Cloacimonadota bacterium | reverse complement strand
TGGGCGACATTCTACATGAAAACAGATTTTTGGAGTTCAAGATGGCTATTTAAACTTATTAATTCCAGTAATTTAAGCGCCATCTTGGACTTCAAAACTCCTTCCGGCTGTTCTGCTCGCAATATGCTCTAATCTCAACGCCAGCTTTGGTTTCGAAGCTGCTCCCTTGCTGGATTCGATGCGTCTCGCATCGATAAGGCCACAGGCCTTGAAAAAGAGCAGGTCCCCCGCTCTGCAGGCGAGACGCCTGCAATCCAGTAGTTTACCCGCCACCTGAGTCCCAGCGGGACGATATTTCAGATAGCATCTACCCACCAGAGCATAATCAAGCCCCTACAAAAAAGGCGGAATCTCCTGTCTATAAAGCAGATTCGCCACTGGTCCTTAGCCTTCAATTTGCTCTAATCTCTACTCCAGTTTTGGTTTCGAACTTTACCAAGCACCATATTGAAGTCAAAAACGCTTTGATAATGAGGGAATATATAAAACTGGGTTCAGCGCTTTCAACTCCAAATGGTGGCTGGCCTGGACTTCCAAATTGCTCCCCTTGCAGCCCGGCCGAATCGAAATTTGGCGCCCCAGGCAGTTGCCAGTTGAGCTCCATAAGGAAGTTTTGACTTGACAGTTAAAATCACAAAATCAAACTGACATTATAGTCAAGTTTAGAACCATTACCACCCCAAGGAGGTACCCAGGATGAACACAGCCAGATTTGGTCAAGCTATGCTTAAGCTACTGTTATTGCTATCTGTAGCAGTGCTGCTTTGCTCCTGCAATGCGCATCAGCAAGAGCGCGAAATTTTGAGCTACCTGTGTGAATGCAATGCCGATGGTAGCGATTTTAAGCTCTTGTGCCGGAATAATTACAGCATCCAAAAATTTCAAGGACTTTACCAGTCGCATATATTATTATTCTCTTATCCTTTCAAGATTGAGCATGGAATCGAGGACGATCTATTTGCCTTTCGTGATGATGGGATTTTCAAATATGATCGACAAGACGGTGACTGGCGGGAATACCTCACAGAATCTACTTTCGCGTACAGAACCTCAAGCTATTTACACAGCCTTGAGCAAAGCGGTGAATACTACTTTACGGCCGGTTCGAAACTGTATCGGATGCAGCGGGATGGCTCTAACCAGGACTTACTATACAGCAGTGTTAAGCATTGTACAGGCATTCCCTATCAGTCCCATTTCAGCGTTTTGACCGCCGACGGACTGTTGCAAATGGAAAATGGCAACTTAAGTCAGCAAGCCATTACCCTGCCGGAATGGACTTCGCGCGCTTATTACTTTAGTCAGGCAGATATCATCGTGTATGTGCTGATGGACGAAATTTGGCGATGTGATGCTGATGGCAGCAACGCCGAACTGATTTATATACTCCAAAACAATACGATGGTACATCCCAGCTTTTACCCCATCGATGATGCTGGCAGATTTATCACTTCTATAGGCCTTGACCGGGAAGTACACATGCTGCTGATAGATGCCACGGATGGCAGCGTTAGAGATTTGGGCATAATAAATCTCACCCGGCTCCCAAATCTTAAATACAGTCCCTTCCAGCTGAGCAGGTCCCGCGATGGCTCCAAGCTGCTTTTTCACGACTCCACAGCGCTGTACCTATATGATCTGGCCAGCCATCAAAAGGAAACCGTATTGATCAGCGGGATAGACAACTTTAACCTCAGAAACATCAGCAGTGCAAGCATTAGCGCAGACGGCGCCAAGATCAATTTCATCTGTGATGTGTACAAATACAAATAGGAGGAGAATCAAATGAGAGTACTGATTTGCTTTGTGATCCTGAGCTTGTGTCTGCCCTTGCTGGGTGGAACCTTCATCCCGCTTTCCTGCTTTGAAGATGCCAGCATCAATGATCTTGATGTGACTGTCAAATGGGGCACGCTGCTGAATCTGGGAAATTGCGTTTATGAAGAAGCCCTTTGGTACGATGGCGGAGTCAATAATAGCGGCATTCTTATGCCTCAGCTTCAGGTCTCTAAGGGGCTCACTGAAAACCTGCAAATGGGCTTGCAAGCCTTCGTGCTGAGATATCATGATAACAACTCCTTCTATGCCAGCCTGAACCTGAAACGCCGGCTGCACGAAAATGATGCTATGATCCTGGCGATAAACCCCCTTGCAGGCTATAGCAGAAACCGCTATATTCTTCCCTTTCGACAAAAGTTTGTGCCTAACTGGAGCCAGCGCTATGAAGTCGAACAGGATTCGCAGGCCTTCTTTGCCCAATTGCCACTATTGCTACAGCTCAAAAAACCGGCAATCAACTGCTGCCTAAAACTTGGCTATGCGCGCTTTGCAGCCGAAGCCCGTTACAAGATCGTAGAGCACAATCTGGAATCGTTCTGGGAAAATATCGACTACGGTTCCCATGATATCATCAACGGCGGCATAAACTTCAGCTATCCCATCCGCATATCAGGATTTGTAATTCGCCCGGAACTGGGCTATGAGCTCTTTAGCCTCGTAAAGCATAATGACAAGTTCGGTGGCAGTCTGACCGGAGGCTTAGCCTTTTCGTTTGATCCGCCGCGGCCTTAAGCGGTTTCTGGTAAAGCCTGCTAATGAGGATTCAGAAAACGTATTGAACGGTGATACTCCTCCAAGTTTATCCAACAAATCCGTTCGATCCGCCCGATCCGCGTTCTATTCATCTACAGGAAGCGGTGCTGGCGAAATCCCGCTTGCAGAAAACTGTTGACAAGCTCTCGCATTTATTAAGCTTTGCTTTTATACTCTTTTGAGTATGCACTCATCAGCTTTTGCTGGGCCTTTTGCTAAGAAAAACACAAAATGCCCAGCATAATTCTTAGCTATATAGGAGATTACATGCGACTGATCTTGATCATAATCACTTTAATCGGACTCAGCATTTTGAGAGCTGATATCGCCTACAATCCTGCAGACTTCTGGCAGGGAGACTTCTGCGTGCAGAGCACCGTAAAGACCCCCAGCCCGGATAGCGAAAGCATCGAAGCTCAGCTGGAAGGAAAGTGGGAAAGCTTGCCTTTGGTCGATTTTCCGGAAGCTTTCTGGACCTGGAATAAAGCCTGCAGAACCGAGTATTTAGAGACTTTCCGGCAAATGCTAAGCGGTAAAGAGCACGGCGCTCCCAAGCTTTCCGGGCCGCATAACGGCATGGTGGCCACCTGGGGCATGGCCCGCAGCGATTCTCATTTCAAGCTGAACAACGCCGTAAAAGGTTGCGGATTTCTGCCTAAGCCCGAAAAGCTGGCAGAGATCACAGAGCTGTTGCAAAGCAATATCGACAGCGATATGCTCACCAAACTGAATATCCTCGATAGCCTCTATCAGAGTGCCGAGCAGGTCTTCAGCCCAAATCAACTGGTCTCTCTGGAGCTGTATTCCGAGCCCAGCTATAATACCCAGACCTTTATCAATCAGATGGTAAATCCCGCTTGCGTTACTGTATTTTTGGATATTCCCACCTTCAAGATCAAACAGATTGCGCGCCTGCTGCATCCAAAGGACCCCAAGCTCAGCACTTATGAAAAAGCCGTAGTGCGCTATGTGAATCTTATCCACAGCTTCTTCCATGGCGATTTTCCCCGGGATTATATTGCCGTGATATACTATAACATCGAGATCTATGATAGTTCCCCAGGCCGCAAAGATGGCAAAGGAACCAAGCTCAGCCCCTGACTATATGAAACTGCTGCAAATTGACATCAAGCGCCTGTATTTTGCCGATAAAGACCTGGCCAGGGATATCAAGCTCGAGGTCAGCACCCAGGAGCGCATCCTGATCGTGGGCGCTACCGGCACGGGGAAAAGCTCGCTTCTGAACACCCTGAATCTGATGAATCAGAGCTATGAGGGGGAGATACTCTTTGAAGGCAAGTTTTTGCAGGACTATCACCCTCATGAACTGCGCACCCGCATCTCTATGGTGATGCAGGAGACCTACCTGGGCGATGGCACCGTGCAAGAGGCATTGGATGAACCGCTCAACTATGCCGCTCTGAAAAACGCAGATCATAGCGATCGCAAGCAGCGCTTGGGCGAGCTCCTAGAGAGTTTTAAGCTCTCTTTAGATTATCTGGCAAAAAGGGTGAACCAGCTCTCCGGCGGGGAAAAGCAGCGCATCGGCCTGATCCGCTCCCTGCTGCTGAGGCCGGAGATTCTGCTTTTGGATGAGATTAGCTCCGCTCTGGATCAAAAGACCTCGGGCATCATCTCGGACTGCATCTTTGCCTCTTATCCCGGTACCGTGATAGCGATCTCGCATGATCCGCTGTGGCAGGAGCGTTGGGACCGCACCTGGAGCCTGGAAGCCGGCAAATTGATCGACAATTCGGGAGTGAAATAATGGATATCAGTTATCTGGGCCTGGCTCTGGGCCTGCTCTTACTGCTCTACCCCATCTTGATCTTTGCGCATTTGAAGCTGAAACTCAGCCGTCAGCTCTTTATCTCTGTGGGGCGGATGATCCTGCAGCTCAGCCTCGTGGGCATCTGGCTGGAATTCCTTTTCAATCAACAGCGTTGGTGGCTCACCCTGATCTGGATGCTGATAATGATCGGCAATGCCATCTTTACAGTCAAAGGCCGCCTGAAATATCAAGGAAAGATTCTGCTGCCGGTGATATCGATAGCACTTTTTACCAGCAGCATTATCATCATGCCCTGGATCCTCATTATGATAGTGAAGCCGCAGCCCTTATACTCTCCCATGTATGTAATTCCCCTCTATGGCATGATTTTGGGCAATGGCATGAATAGCTGCGCTCTGGCCTTAGAACGCTTTGAAAGCGGTCTGGCAGATAACTGGCAGGCTTATTTCACCCGCATTTCCCTGGGAGCAAATCTCTGGGAAGCAGCCCTGCCCCCCTTCCGCAAAGCCATGCACGCAGCACTGCTCCCACAACTCCTGAGCGTGGCCTCCATAGGCCTGGTCAGCCTGCCGGGGATGATGACAGGGCAGATATTGGGCGGCGCCAGTCCTTTGGTAGCCATCAAGTATCAGATGATGATCATGTTTGCCATCTTCTCCGGAGTCACCATTACAGACTATGTAGCCATCCGGCTGTATCTAAAGAAACGTTTTGATAAATTCTATCTTCCCAAAGGTGGAAGATGAGAGCCTGGGCGGGAGTTAATCCCGCTTTCTCCCTGCTATCGATAAAGCTTAAGCCCGGCCAGCGAAGCTGAAACCAGGCTTGAAAACAAAGGATAATACTTAAGATGCTATATCTTGCACTCAGTGTGCTTTGCTCTGTGTTCATTGCGAACTTCCTGATGGTGGTGGGCAGAAAAGGCGGCCTCAGTATGCTGCCTATCTTTTTGGGAAATTACTTCGTGGCGGCTTTAATCGGGGCCTTCAGCATGAAAAGCGCGCCGGCAGTAGCTTCGGGATTTGATCTTGGTCTTGGTCTGGTGATCGGTGCCTTCTATCTGGGAGGATTCTGGACCTATCAAAAGAGCATAGTGGCCAATGGCTTATCCCTCTCGGTGGGAGCGATGCGCATCTCCATGATCCTGCCTATAGTGATCTCACTGATCTTTTTCGGGGAGAAACTCAGCGTTTACAATCTGATGGGGATCATCCTGGGGATTACTGCCTTTAGCTTCCGCGCAGATCCCAAAGCCCTGCACAACTTCCTATGGATCATTGCCCTGTTTGTCGTTACAGGATTGAGCGATGGCAGCATGAAAGTCTTCAAGGAACTGGGTAGCGGCAATGAACAGCTCTTTGTATATCTGATCTTTAGCTCGGCTTTCGTTTATACCCTGATTGCGATTTTGGCCACGAAGCTGCGCTTTTCTGTAAAATACGTCTTTTTTGGCTTTGCTCTGGGACTGCCAAATCGTTATGCTACCGTATTCCTCCTCAAATCCCTGAACACTATCCCCGCAGCCATTGCCTATCCCCTCTTAGCGGTTTCCATCGTAATCATGAGCATCATCAGCGATATCCTGTTTTGGAAAATGCGTCCTTCTGCCAAGGATTATATCCTGTGGATGCTGCTGATTCTGAGCCTGATTTTGCTGAATATGTAGCAACCATGCTGAATAAACTAATAGTTACACGGATTGCTGATTTTTGGAGTTTAAGCCGGCTAACTAAATTTCTTTCATATTCTCCAATTTTGACGCCGGCTTAGACTTCAAAAATCTTGCTTTCATTCCCGGTGGCGGGAGCTGGGCTTAAGGCGTCTCGCCTGCAGAGCACGGGCCTGCTCAATTTTCAAGGACTCTGGCCTTGCTGGATGCGAGACGCATCCAATCCAGCA
>JALNWR010000158.1 GCA_023230795.1 Candidatus Cloacimonadota bacterium | reverse complement strand
TGGATTGCAGGCGTCTCGCCTGCAGTGGGTGCGACCTGTTCTTTTCTTAAGGCCGCCGGCCTTACTGGATGCGGGACGCATCCAATCCAGCAAGCATCCAATCCAGCAGGCATCCAATCCAACGAAGCACAAAGAATCAAGCTTTCCCATTTGCCAGATTCGCTTTTAACTTGTCTTCCACTCGAGTTGACTCGAGCACTCGAGTCAACTCGAGTCGAAGGCGAGTCGAAATCAAGTTCAGGAAAAGGGAGAGCGGGGGGTGATAGTCTTGCTTGCGCTTTTAGGGCTGGCAAGCCTAAAAAAATACATGAGCAGGACTTTAGCCAAAGCTCCTCTTTTTTTAATCAATATAGATCAAACAAGTAGATGATTTTTTGTTCTTGACTTATTTGGCTTATTATCTTAGTAAGGCTTAAAGTACAAAAAAAAGGTTGACTTAGCTTTTGGAGATGAAAAATGTGGCATCAGACTTACATATATGCCGATCCTCGAGACAATGAAGGGGCAGCCCCCCGATCCTGCTATAAGGCCAGCTTTGTGGTCTTGCTTACTATTTTTACATTGATGGCAGCAAGCCTCTTTGCCCAGTCTATGGGAGAGGATTATACATCGATGCAAAACTGGGAACTGCCTGAAACAGCTGTGGCCATGGATGACTTGCAGCTTGAAGGCAGGATAGTAATGCACGACGGCAGGCCTTTTGAGGGCTGGGCTTTTGAGCTCTACCCTGAAGGCACTTTGCTTGAGGCTACAGAGTATAAATATGGCCAGAAACATGGCTGTAGTCTGATCTGGTATCCAGATGGCAGCCCGCAGATGAACGCCAGCTACCGGCAAGGCGCTTTGCATGGCCGTTTTCTGGGCTGGTATCAGAATGGCAGCCTGATATATGACAGATATATAAACTCAGGAGCTTTTGCTTCGGACAACCTGGCAGACCAGGATCAGGACAGGCTCCGCGAAGAAAGCGAAATTTTAGAAAGAGAAGGAAACACAAATGACAGCACCGACGAATAAGAAGCACAGTCCGCAAAGTTTTGCGCTGATGAAGCAGAAAGGACAAAAGATCACGATGATCACGGCTTATGATTTTGCCAGTGGCAGCACTGTGGCAAATACCGATATTGATGTGATCCTGGTGGGAGACTCATTGGGCATGGTGATTTTGGGGCTTGATAGCACCCTGAAGGTAAGCATGGAAGATATGATCTCACATGGCGCAGCTACCGTAAGGGGCGCACCCCAGAAATTCGTGATCATAGATATGCCATACATGAGCTATCACCTCTCTGCCCGCGAAACCCGGATCAATGCTGCCCGCCTCGTCAATGAAGGAGCCGGAGATGCTGTGAAGCTGGAAGGTGGCTCGCCCGGCCGGATCCAGGCTATCCGCGAGATCGTGGATATGGAGATACCCGTTTGTGCACATTTGGGCCTTACTCCGCAATCCGTACTCCGCTTTGGCGGATACAAAGTTCAGGGCAAGTCCGAAGCAGCTTATGAAGAGATCTTCCGGGCGGCTCTGGCCGCAGAGGAAGCCGGAGCATTCATGCTGGTGCTGGAAGCCATCCCTGAGAGTCTGGGGCAAAAGATCAGCAGCCAGCTGAGCATCCCCACCATCGGCATCGGAGCCGGCAGATACTGTGATGGCCAGGTATTGGTCTATCATGACCTTTTGGGCTACAGCAATATGAGCCCGAAATTCGTAAAACGTTATAGTGAATTGAACCAAAGCATTTCCGCCAGCATTATGCAATATAGCAAAGAGGTCCGTGAGGGCAGCTTTCCGGGGCGGGAACAGACCTACTACCCAATCGAAAAACAGGAAGGATAAGATATGTCTTACAATAGAAATGAAGTAATGAGTCCGGAAGAGAAATTCAGTGCTATCGCAAACCTTAGAGAGAAGCTGGAGGACAATTTCATAGCCCTGGGAGAGCTTTTGAGCGAGATCAAGCGAAGTAAGCTTTACCGCTTCAAGGGTTATGAATCTTTCAAAGACTTTGTGGAAGCTGAATATCAGCTTTCCGGTTCGCTGGCTTCCAAGCTTGCGGTTACCTTCGATCTTTACATCGAAGATATGGATGTGGATGAGAGCAGCATGAAACAGATCGGTTTTGAGAGGCTGCAATTGATCAAACCCATGGTGCAAAAGGCAGATTGGGATATCCGCGATGAATGGCTGCAAAAGGCGACGGATACCCCTACAAACGAGCTTCGCAGCGAAATCAAAGAGCTGAGAAAGAAAGAAAAAGAAGAAAACCCGGATCTAAAAAAAGTATTTGTAGATCAATATTTGGAGAAGATGATAACATGGTTCAATTGCTCAAAAAGTGAACTCAATTTCAAGCTCGCACTATATTTTCAGGATGCAGAGCTGGACAGCGTGAAAAAGATCGTGAAAGAACGTCAGCGCGCTTTTGAACAAGAAACCCAAACTAACAAGGAGTACAACTCATGAAAATGATGAAAATCCTATGGGTCGATGATGAAATCGATCTGTTGAAACCCTTCATCCTCTTCTTAGAAGAAAGAAATTACGATGTAGATACATGCAATAACGGCACAGACGCCATCGAAAAAGTGCTGGAAACAAAATACGATCTGGTAATCCTGGATGAAATGATGCCCGGCCTGGACGGCCTGAGCACCCTGCAGGAAATCAAGCGTATAAACAACGCCATCCCCATCATCATGGTAACCAAGAGCGAAGAAGAAGGCCTGATGAACAAAGCCATCGCCTCGCAAATCTCAGACTACCTGATCAAACCCATCAATCCCTCACAGATCATCATGGCCATCAAAAAGATCTTTCAGGCCGATGAAATCCGCGCTAACGAAATAGGCCAGCAATACAGCCAGTACATGGCCAAGCTGAATCAACGCCTCTTTGGCAATCCGGATTGGGATGAATGGGGACAGATCTACAAAGAAATGGCAGAGTGGGAATTGCGCATTGATGCTGTAAACGATGAAAACCTGCGCCAGACTCACTTTTTGGAAAAACGCAATTGTAATACCGAATTTACCAGTTATGTAGAGCGTAACTATCGGGATTGGCTAAAGACGGATGAACGCCCCAACCTTAGCTTTGACCTGGTCTCACAATATGTAGCTCCACACTTTGAAGAAAATGTGCCGATCTACTTTATCATTATCGATTGCATGAGACTGGATCAATATCTGGCCATCGAGCCTTATATCCAGGAGCTCTTTGATGTGGATATGGATATGTATTTCTCGATATTGCCCACGGCGACACCGTATTCGAGAAACTCCATCTTCAGCGGCCTTTTGCCCATAGATATAGCCAAACAGTTCCCGGAATACTGGGTGACCTCAGGCGAAATGGACAACAGCAGAAACCGCAACGAGCATCAGCTATTGGATGCGCATATCTCTGAACTGGGCTACGAGCTGGACCCCACTTCCAAATATGTGAAAATCTTCAATATGGAAGAAGGCAACTTCGTGCTGCGTAAGATCGAAACCTGGGCCAAGGAAAACCTGATCGTTCTGGTCTATAACTTCCTTGACCTGCTGGCGCATCACCGCTCCCGGGATCAGATCCTGCAAGAGACCATCCCCCACGAAGAAGGACTGCGAGCCTTTACCAAACACTGGTTCTTGCATTCCGCTCTGTATGAAGCGCTCAAATTGATCGCCAAGCAGGATGCCATTGTGATCATCTCTACAGACCACGGCTCCATCAAGGTAAACCGTGCCACTCAGGTGATTGGCGATCGCGATACCTCTGTAACCGTGCGCTACAAAGAAGGCAAAAACCTCACTGCAAACGACCGCCATGCCCTCTTTGTGAAGAAACCGGCCGATTTTGGCCTGCCTTCAAAGAGTATAGTGGATAACTTCATCTTTGCCAAAGACGACTACTATTTCGTCTATCCTAATAGCTACCATCAATATCAAAGGCAATACAACGGCACTTTCCAACACGGCGGAGTCTCCATGGAAGAGATGATCCTGCCCATAGTAACCTGCCGTTCCAAAAAGAAAAGATAAAGCAGGGAAAGATGTTTCTTTCGGATCTCCTGGATTCAAAAGCGATCTTGCATGAAAGCGAGGCGCTCAGCAAAGAGCAGGTGTATAGCAAACTTGTGGACAGAATCTGCAAGCGCCATCACCTGCCCATCTGCGGGGAGGCCTTGCTCGAACTGATCCTGGCGAGGGATCAGGTCAGCAGCACAGCCTATCCCACCGGTATCTCCATCCCCCATATCCGGATGGACAACTTTGAAGATACCGTGGTGGCGATGGCTTTTTTGGATAGTCCGCTGGATTATGAAGGCACTCCCGTGCACTGGGTTTGCCTGGTGATCACGGATAAAAGCTCTTCCAGGCTCTACCTGAACCTGGTGGCTGGCCTGCTCAAGATGTCCAAGGATAGCCAGCTGCTGAAATCCATGATGGCAGCAGACAGCCTGGGCGTGGTGCAAGAAATCAAGGCTCTGGAGATTCCCCTTGCCAAAGAAATCACCCTGGCGGATATCATGGAGAGCAATCCCATCAGCATAAGCCCGGATGCTCTGCTGAGCGAGCTCGGTGATATCATCTCAAACAACAATATTTCCTTCATCCCGGTAACAGACGACTCCGGAAACTATCTTGGGGAGGTGAGTATCCTTCGCCTTCTCAAGGTAGGAGTTCCGGATTATCTGATGATGCTGGAGCATGTCAACTTTCTGCGCTCTTACGAACCTTTGGAGAAACTCTTTGAGCAGGAAGATATACTCACCGTGGGTGAGATCATGGACAAGGGCGAAGCTTACCTCAGACCGGACACTTCAATCCCGGAGGCTGTATTTGATATGATACAGCACCATAAACGCTTTTATTCCGTGGTGGATAGCGAGGGGAAACTGGTGGGTGTGATCACGGCTCTGGACATCATCAAGAAAGTAATCAAGGCATAAGATATAATGGCTCTAATGCTGCTCGCTCTTCTCATATTTGGCATTACATATCTGCTCATAATCACCGAATGGATCAACAAGATGATAGCCGCCATGCTGGGCGGCTTTGCCATCATCCTCACCGGAATAGTATCTCAGGAGATCGCCTTTAGAGCTATAGACTGGAATGTGATCTTCTTCCTGATCGGGATGATGCTGGTGATCTCGGTCATCAGGCAGACCGGACTCTTTATGTATCTGGCCATCAAAATCGCCAAACTGGCCAAAGGCAGACCGCTGGCCATCATGGTCCTGATGTATTTGCTCACTACTTTCACTTCTGCTTTTATGGGATCTGTAACCACCATCATGATCCTGGTGCCCATAGTTCTTTTGATCGCCAGTGAATTGAAAATATCGCCGGTGCCCTTTATCATTACCATGGTCATCGCTTCAAATGCAGGCGGTGCAGCCACCATGATCGGCGATCCCCCCAATATCCTGATCGGCTCCGCTACAGACTATAACTTCCTGGACTTTATCTTCAATCTGACCCCGCCGGTGCTGATCATAACCATCACCTCTGTGGGCTTGATCTGGCTACTCTATCGCAAGAAGATGCACGTGAGCAATCAAAACCGCGCTCACCTGATGGGCTATAATGAGAAAAACCTGATCAAGAATAAAAGCTTGCTCAAAAGCAGCCTGCTGGTGCTCGCCATGATGCTGACCGCCTTTACCCTGCAGGGTGTGATCAAGATGGAAACCGCTACCATCGCCATGAGCGCCGGACTCCTGCTCTTGATCCTTTCAGACCGTCACAAAGTGGAACACACCCTGGCCAATGATATAGATTGGGTAACCATATTCTTCTTTATGGGGCTTTTCATGATAGTGGAATCCCTGGTGGAGACCGGATTTATAGATATGATCGCCACCAGTGTAATGCGCATTACCCATGGCGAGCCCAAAACCACCTCCATGGTCATACTCTGGCTTTCCGGAATCTTTAGTGCCGTGATCGACAACGTGCCCTTTGTGGCTGCCATGATCCCGGTGCTGGAAAAGCTGGGCGTAATGATCGGCAATCCTGAAGCCATGCACCCCGTCTGGTGGTCTCTGGCCCTGGGAGCCTGCCTGGGCGGCAATGGCACCATGATCGGCGCCTCTGCAAATATCGTGGCCATCGGGATCGCAAACCGCAATGGCTTTCATATCAGCTTCAAAGAATACACCAAGATCGGTGCGCTCTTTGCCCTCAATGCCATTATCCTGAGCACGTTTTATGTCTTGATCCGCTATTATTAGTGGGCTGCCGATAAAAATAACTGGCATTCCCCTAAAATATCGAGTCACTCTTTTGATAATGAACTTAATGATAGTATCTTAGCTATCATCTATGCCTATGTATTTCAGTTTATACTTTTGGCAGTTAAGATTCATGATTCCAGCATTAATGTC
>JALNWR010000157.1 GCA_023230795.1 Candidatus Cloacimonadota bacterium | reverse complement strand
CTTCGGTCTCACATTACTGTAAACTAATCTCTAACATACCGCTTGTTTTAAACAAGGCAAATTCGCCTGATAGGGACAGTACGTCAAATCCCCGGCTGGTTTTTCATGTAAACTCCAAAAATCAGGGCTAATACCTCCAAGATGCTGTATTACATCACTTTTGATATCAATAATGTCTTTCCCTGTCCTCTCCCTTTCGCTGAATTCAATTTTAACTCAGTTTTAACTCGAGATGACTCGAAGCTTCGAGTGAACTCGAGTTAAAAACGAATCAAAAGCAAGTTCAGGGAAAAAGGGAGAAGCGGGGTGGCCTACTGATAGATTGGCCTACTCGCTGGATTGGGCGTGTGCTGGATTGGATGCGTCTCGCGTCCAGTAAGGCCGGCCTTAAAAAAGTAGCATATCCTGCGCTCTGCAGGCAGGACGCTTTGATCACAGCTTTTGTTTCCTTCCCAGCTGGTGCAGGCAGGACACCCTAAGTCCAGCTTTTATCACTTTATTCTGTTTCCAAAAAGCGCAATAAGTGTTCAAAGACCTTCGGTGAAAGTCTTTTGGCCTTTCCTTCACTGGCATGCACTACGGTGAAATTGGCTACGAAACACAGATCTCCTGCGGAGTCGAAAACTTCCTGTTTCCAGAAGCCTTTGAGGCGGTTCATCTCGTAAAACCAGCTTTTGACCGTAACGGTATCCTCAAGCTCCAAAGCCTTGATATAATCCAATTCATAGCGTAGCACAAAAAGCTGGATATTCATCTTCATCAGCATGGCTATGGGCATATCCATCTCGGTGAGCGCATCACTGCGGGCGGCTTCCAGCATCATCAGGTAATTGGCGTTGTTCATGTGGCCATAAATGTCGCATTCATAGCCGTAGATTTTCTTTTTAAATTCAAAGATCATTGCTATCCACTCCTTTTTGCTTGACCGATAGACGCAAATAAATAATCTTGACGTAAATATCAGTATAGACAGAGGATTTTATGAGCCAGAAAAAAGTCAACTCAAAATTGCAGTTTGCTGCCAAATCGGCGGAAATCGCCCCGAAGCCATTGATCTCGGGTAAATATCTGCCCTGGATTTTGATTGCGCTGCTTTTTGTAATAGTAAGCGCACTGTACTTCCCCATAGCTTATCAGAATATGGAGCCTCAGCCCACTGATATCAGTCAATGGCGCGGTGCGGCAAAAAGCATTATAGATTACAATGCCGAACATGAAGACCCGGCGCTATGGACTCAAAATATGTTCTCCGGCATGCCCTCATATATGATATCTTTCCCAAACCGCTATCCCTTCCTGGAGTCCCTCACCAAGCTCACGGATAAAGTGATAAACTGGCGCATATTCCTGCTTTTCATCGGAGGATTGGGGGTATTCCTGCTGCTCAGACCGCTGAAGATGGACCCCTGGCTCTGCTTTTTTGGAGCGATAGCCTTCATCTTCTCCAGTCACTGGGCTGGCCTCCTGGAGATTGGGCACAATACAAAATTCCGCGCCATCATGTATATCCCCTGGGTAGTGTGGGCGGTAATGCGGCTGAAAGCCAAGCCCAATCTGCTCTCGCTGGGGCTGCTGGCTACCTTCCTGATCACTCAGCTCAGGGAAAATCATCCCCAAATCACCTACTACCTCTACCTGCTGATCGGAATGTACTGGATTTATCAATTGATCGAAGGTATCCGCAGCAAAGAGCTGAAGAAGTTTGGAATCTGGACTTTGCTCTTGATTTTAGCTTTTGGACTCACGGCGCTGGCGGTGATGAATCCATATCTGAGCACCCTGGAATACAGCCAATACACCATGCGGGGCGGAGCGGAAGGTCTGGACAAGGCTTATGCGCAGGGCTGGAGCTTTCATCCCAAAGAGATTATAGGCCTTATCATCCCGGATTTTTGGGGCGGGATCAATCAGACTTATTGGGGCTATATGCCTTTTACGCAGGTGTATAACTACTTTGGCATCCTGGTGCTGGCCTTTGGCATCCTGGCTTTGTGGGGCAAAAGAAAAGGCCTGGCCATCTTTTTGTGGGTCTCCAGCTTCATCTTTACTCTGATGAGCTTTGGCAGCGCCACGCCTGCTTTATCCGATCTGTTTTTCAAGTACCTGCCGATGTTCAATAAATTCCGGGTGCCTTCCATGACCTTGACTATAGTGCAGTTCAATGCCGTGATCCTGGCTGCGCTGGGGCTGAAAAGCGTGATAGACAATATCGGCAATAGCGTCTGGCAAAAGCGTTATCTGCGGATATTCTGGGTCTGCGGCGCGGTCTATATACTCTGGCTGATCTTTGCCAAAAGCCTCTTTGCCGGGCTCCCCTTTACCACGCTTACCGAACAGGCGCGCTATGAACAGGCCAATGCTCTCAGCCGCCTGGAAGGGCTCAAGGCTTTGCGCCTGGAAGCTCTTTTCAAGAGCGGATTTCTGGCTTTGATGTTTCTGGCCGTGGGCATGGGGCTGGCCTATCTGGCCAGCATCAAAAAGCTGAAGACATCTTATTTTATCCTGCTCATCAGCATCATTACTTTCGCCGATCTCTGGCCTTATACCGGCAAGCATCTCAAAAACGAGACGCTCAAGCCTCACAGCGACCGGGAAATTAGCTTCCAAAAGCAGGATTACGATGATTTCCTGCTGCAGGATAAAGAAAACTTCCGCATCTATCCCTCCGACCCTTTACGAACCAATAAGCTCCGTCCTGCCGGAGAATGGGCCTATTATCACCAGAGCATCGAAGGCTATTCTGCAGCCAAGCTCCAGCGCTATGACGATATCCTGGAAGTGATAAAAGGCGATGGACAACGCGATGGTGAATTTTTGCGCTATCTGAGAGCAGTCTATCAAGAGAGCGTAGAAGCCCCCACTCCCGTGCTGGATATGCTCTCCACCAAATACGTGATCGTGCCGGATTCTTTGCCTTATGGCTCGCTCTTTCAGAACCTGCGTCCGGTATATTACAACGGCCGCCTTTCTATTTATGAGAATCTAATGCGCCTGCCCAGGGCCTGGTTTGTACAGGATATTCAGGTGGTGGACAGCGCTGAAGATGCCCTGGCCGCTTTGTGGGACCCAGATTTTGATCCCGCCACTACAGCCATCCTGGAAAGTCCGATTGAGGGCTTTACACCTCCCCAAGAGGCCAGAGTGAAGCAAGCTGTAGCTGGGATGCATGAATTGGTATATGAATATACCAGCGATACAGACGCCTTTTTGGTGCTCAGCGAAGTCTATTATCCTGCGGGCTGGAAAGCGTATTTGGATGACGAGCCCATCCCCATCCATCCTACGAATTACATACTCAGAGGGCTGAAGGTCCCCGCCGGACATCACACTCTGAGGCTGAGCCTGGAGCCGGAAAGCTATAGGCAAAGCGTAAAACTCAGCCTGGCCGGCCTTAGCCTCACCATCCTGGCGGTGTTGATCGGCCTGATCTGGCAGCTTATCAGGCGTAAAAAGGAAGTTTCAGCTTGACACATCAGCCCGCTTTTCAGCTTGGTAGCGATAAACAAAGCTTGTATATCAAAGGAAAAGTATATTCATGAAAGAACGAATGAAAATAAGCAAAACTAAAAAGAATAAACTGGGCAATATGCCCAACCTGACCCCTCTGCCCGAAGGCAAAAAGTTCCATAAACGCAAACCCGCTCTGCAAGACTGGACGGAAGCCATCCTCTTCGCCTTTGTGGTGGCAATGATTATCCGTAATTACACCTTCCAGAACTTCATGATCCCCTCTTCTTCTATGGAGCAGACCCTTTTGACGGGAGACTTTTTGGTGGCAAACAAGCTGAAGTACTATTTTACCGATCCCAAACGCGAAGATATAGTCACCTTCCGCTATCCCAAGATCGAGGTCAATACTCCCGAGCATCCCGAATATGAGGATCAATTTATCAAGGTCTTTGATCCCATCTATATCAATAAAGCTCAAGCCTTTTCGAGGTTTCCGCTCACCGCTTTCCATATTAGCTATTATGCCCGCAGGAATGTAGTAAAACGCGTGATCGGCATGCCAGGAGACACCGTAGAAATCCGGGATAAGATAGTGTATATCAACGGCGAAGAATTTGACCGCGGCTATGAATGCTATGGCGTGGCCTATCCCAGCCCGCCGCAGTCTCCCAGAATGGTGCAAGACTCACGCTTTAGCGAACATTATGTGGGGCAGATCAGCCTCTTGGACTGGTATGAACCCTACCGGATCGAAGACGAAGATGGCGAAGGCCGAAAGATATACAATCGGGATTGGTTCGGCCCCATCAAAGTTCCTGAAGGCAAATACTTTGTGATGGGTGACAACCGCGATGTAAGCGAAGACAGCCGCTATTGGGGATTTTTGGACCGCACCGATATCACCGGCTCTCCCTGGCTGATCTTCTGGAGCCGGGGCATCGAATTCAATAAACTCTATGATACCCCACATGTACGGTGGAACAGGATCTTCAGGCTCGCCCGTTAGGGCTCTACATCCACATTCCATGGTGCCTGAGCCATTGCGGATACTGCAATTTTTTCACGCAAGCATACAGCCGGAAAGCCAGCGATGACTATTTCCGGCTGCTGATTTCTGAAAAGAATGCCTCCCTGGAGCGCGGTCTGCGCCAGCTCTGCACCGTCTATTTTGGCGGAGGAACTCCCTCTTTGCTCTCCGCACAGCAGATTTCCGAGCTGCTTTCCGGCCTGCCTCTGGCCCCGGATGCGGAAATCACCCTGGAAGTCAATCCTATCCAGATCACAGATCGCTTTGCAGATGAGTTGCATAGGACTCCAGTAAACCGCCTGTCTTTGGGCATCCAATCCATGCGGGATGAAGAGCTGGATTATCTGCAGCGCAAGCATCGTGCCGCAAACCTTCCCGCCAAAGTGAAGCTGCTGCAAGAGGCCGGCTTTCATAATATCTCCGGGGACTATATCTATGGCCTGCCTCATAGCAATGCAGAGAGCCTGAAGATGGCTCTGCAGCCCTTGCTTGATCTTCCCCTGCAACATATTTCTTGTTATCTATTGGAGATAGCAGAGGATAGCGCCCTGGCAAAGGATATCCCTTTACTGCCTTCGGACGAGGATCTGGCAGAGCAGTATTATCTGATGCGAAGGCTGGTCTCAGAAGCTGGATTTGAGCAATATGAAGTCTCAAATTTTGCCCGCAGCGGTTATGCATCCAGACACAATCTTTTGTATTGGCAGGGCGATGACTGCCTGGCCTGGGGAGCCTCGGCTTGCGGATATTATGAGGGCTATAGATACTGCCATCCGGCGGATATGGCAGGCTATGCGCAGAGGTTGGAATGCGGCGATCTCTTTGCTGTTCAAGACCCTCAGGCCGCTGCCATCCCAGATTATATCATGATGCGAATGCGCCTGACGCAGGGGCTGTCGCTGGCTGAATTTCAGAGCCGCTTTAGCCAGGATTTCCGCGCTGGACGTCAGGCCAAACTGGATCGGCTTTTGCAGCTAGGACTTATCATAGATGATGGCCAGAGTATCAGCCTGGCGGAAGCAGCGCTGTTTATCTCCAATGCCGTGATCGGTGAATTGATATGAAGCTGGAAGTCTTCCTCAAGATCATGCGCCGAGCGCTCCAGGGCAGCGACTTTGTAGGCAGGACCTATCTGGTAGGTGGAGTGGTGCGCGATCTGCTCTTGGGCAAGGATGATTTCACCGATTTTGACCTCTGTGTGGAAAAACGCTATGGAGGCCTGAAACTGGGCAGCTATCTGAAAACAAGGCTAAATCCGCAAAGCTATGAGGTCTTTCCGAGATTCGGCACCGTGCGCATGAAGCTAAAGGATATTGAGATCGATCTGGTGCAAACACGTTGCGAGAGCTATACAAAGGGCAGGCGCTTCCCGAGAATCCGCTACTGCCCTATCTCAGAAGACGTCTGGCGCCGCGATTTTACCATCAACAGCCTGTATCTGGAGCTCTTCTCCGAAAGCATCCTCGACCCTTGTGGAAGAGGGAAGACAGACCTTCAGGATAGATTGATCCGCACCACGCGAGACCCTGTGCTGGTCTTCTCTGAAGATGCCTTGCGCATGCTTAGAGCCCTGCGCTTTGTGAGCACGCTGGATTTTGACCTGGAAGCGGAAACCTATGCGGCGATGCGCTCTCTGGCCGCCAATGTGCAAAGACTGAGCGCCAAAGCTCAGTGCCAGGAACTAAACAAGATGAACTTCGAAAGCAGGCGGCTAAAGCTTTTGCTCAAAGAAAGCGGAATTCAAGACTATCTGAAATGAGTCGGCTTCGCAGCTGGGGGATGCTGCTGGATTGCAGGCGTCTCGTCTGCAGAACACGGGAGGTGCTCAATTTTTCAAGGCCTCCGGCCTTGCTGGATGCGAGACGCATCCAATCCAGCACGAGACGCATCCAATCCAGCACGAGACG
>JALNWR010000156.1 GCA_023230795.1 Candidatus Cloacimonadota bacterium | reverse complement strand
TGTGTTGAGCACAGGGGTTTTGCCACCGAGAACACCGAAGGCACCGAATAGGGGGGATAAGTCCTTTACTATTCGGATTTCTCGGATCATCCGCGGCATCTGCGGTCTTTTAAAAATCTGCGTAAATCTGCGGGAAACTGCAAAAAACCATCCTGCTTTCCCGGCTTATTTCTTCCCCACAGTCGCGATATAGATTACGAACTCCTCACTGCCATCGATCTTGAGAGCTTCGTTCATGGCTTCATCCAGGTAAGCGCCTATCATGCAGGCTCCTGCCGAGACGGCTTCTGCGGCCAGATGCAGATTTTGCCCGATATGCCCGGCATCCAGATAGAGGTAGCGATAGCCGCGTTGGCCATAGCGCCAGCAGGTGCGGTAGGGCACGGCGGTATAGATGAAATTCGCTGCAGAGCTCTGGATCATTTCCTGTCTGAAGCAGCCTTCAAAGATCTGATCTTGAATTTCGGGGCTTTCATCGTAGAGGACAAGGCAGTGTTTGATGGGGTGATAGTAATACAACCCGGGTTTCAGGCCGGTTACTCTGCGGATGTCCACAAAGGTTTCAATGGGGTGGCGGGAGCCGGCGGAAGGCACATTGCGGAGGGTGATCTCCATACGTTCGTTTGATCTGAAATCCCTGGCCCAGGAGCTGCAATACAAAAGGAAGGATAGCTCCTGAAGGCTGAGCGGTTCGTCACTGTACTTTCTGAGGCTGCGTCTTTGCAAAATGGCGTCTTGCAGCGAGGTTTTGCCAAAATCGAGCTTAGCTACTGCGGGCAGGGCAAAGACCTCGCCACTGCGGGCTTTGATGGCATCAGGGCGGGGTGTCCCCTGTTCTTGATCGCTTTTATCGGCATATATGTAGCGGGTGAGGCGGGCAAAGTCCGCTCCGATGGTTTTGGCTTTGGGGCGTTCGGCTTCGATTTCCTCTAAAACCGGACGCAGGGCTTTTTCCATAATCTCGATTTCCTCGAGGCTGAGGCCGGTTTCCTGACGTATTTCCTCGTTTGAATGTCCATGGGTCTTGAAGTATAAATAATCAAAAGTTCTGGGCTGCATTATTTTCCTCCTGGAAGCTGTGTTTATAGCAGATCGTCACGCTGGGCCTGATGCAGTTTTTCCACTATCAGTTTTACCTCTTCAGCGCGGTCTTTGGTAGTAATTAACATAGCATCTTCGGTTTCGATGATGCAGAGATTGTCCACTCCGATCAGAGCGGTGAATTTGGAGCTTTGCACGAAGTTATCACGGGAATCTATAGCCATTATTTCAGAATTTGAGGCATTGCCCTCGCTATCGGCTGGGTTGATCTCGGCCAGGGCTTTGAAGCTGCCCACATCGCTCCAGCCGATCTGAACCGGGATCACGTAGCGCAGCTCGGCTTTTTCCATGATGCCGATATCTATGGGCAGGCGTGGCACTTGCCGGTAAAGCTCGGATACATCGGCGGATCTGCCTTGCTCCTGCCATATCTTTCCGATTTTGGCGCAGATCTCAAAAGCCTGAGGCAGATGAGTCTGAAAAGCATCTGAGATCGCGGCCAGACTCCAGCAAAACATGCCGCTGTTCCAATAAAAGCCACCTTGCTCTATAAAAGAGCTGGCTGTTTTCAGGTCCGGCTTTTCTTTGAACTTCAGCACTCTGAAAACCCCGGGTTCTACCTGTGAACCGGCCTCGATATAACCATAGCCGGTGGCAGGGTAATCCGGAACTATGCCAAAGGTGATCAGAGCGCCGCCACGCGCCGCTTGATGCGCCTTTTTCAGGCTGTTATGAAAGGCCTTGGTATCCTGGATTACATGATCCGCCGGCAGCACCAGCATGGTGGTATCCTCACCGTATAGGGGTTTCAGATACTGAAGGCTGAGGGCGATGCAAGCTGCGGTATTCATGCCGAAAGGCTCGATGATGATGTTGTCTGGGGGCAGCTCGGGCAGATGCTCTGCTACCAGAGCTGCCTGATCTGCTGCGGTAACGATGTAAATCCTGGCGATGGGGATGAGGGGCAGAAGGCGATCTACGGTCAATTGGATCATGGAGCGGTCGCCGGCAATTTTTAAAAACTGCTTGGGATGGTCTTTACGGCTTTGCGGCCAGAATCTGGTTCCGGAGCCTCCGGCCATTATTACTGCAATCATCTTATCCTCCTTAGGACTGGATCAACTAAAGGGTCCATGCCCTCATTGCTCTATAATCTGCGTGTCTTTGGGATAAGTAAAATCCCAGATATTAGCAGCGATGGGGCGGTTTATCACTATATTACTAAAGCTGTAAGTAACTTTATTATCAGAAAGATCAGTATAGCTCAGGCTCTGCACTATACCGCTATGATTATCGATCTTGGCTTCGATTTGCTTGAGCATGGGATCGGATTTTGGCAGCAATCTCACCCAACTATGAGCCTTGTCCTGAGCGGTGATCTTCACCTGGCTTTTATCCCAATACAGCTGCAGGAGCTCCAGGGGGTTCATCTTGTTCGCCTGGGGCAAGATCTCACTGCGATATAGGGTATTGGAGCTGCCGTCAAAAAGCTCGGCTTTGCCAGAGTGGATATACATCCTCTGCAACGAGGGTTTATCAAAGCTCATCAGCATGCGGCCTGCCGAGAAATATATCTTGCCTTCATAGCTGATCTTGCGGTCTATACGGCTAAAGAAATTGACCTGCGTTACAAAGGCCTGAAAGCTGCTGAGGCTGCCATAGCGGCTGTCTAATTTCCGGTACAATTCATCGCTGTTTATGGCCCCGAGCAGGCTGCAAAACATGAGCAATAATACACTAATCTTCTTCATTTAATACTCCCAGACGGATGAGATCATCCCGATTTGCGGTAACGTCGCGGGATTTGCTGCCCAGATGAGGACCCACGACCTGCGCTCGCTCCAAAAGGTCTATCAATCTGCCCGCTCTGGCATAACCTATCTTGAAATGCCTTTGCAGCATGGAGACGGAGGCGGTATTTGAACGCACCACCACCCTGGCGGCTTCGGGGAAAAGCTCATCGTCCCACTCAAAGAAACCTTCATGCTTTTTTTCCAATTCTTCTTGCAGACTAAAATCCTGTCTCGGCTTGGGCTGCCGGGCTAAAAATTCATTCACTTTATCTATCTCAGAATCCGAAACAAAGGCTCCATGGATTCGCTGAGCGCTGGCTTTGCCGGGAGGGAGGAACAACATGTCTCCACTGCCCAAAAGCCGCTCTGCGCCTATCATATCCAAGATCACGCGGCTATCCACGCGGGAGGAAACCTGGAAGGCAATCCGGGCCGAGAAATTCGCTTTGATGATGCCGGTGATGACCTTGATAGAAGGACGCTGTGTGGCCAGCACCAGATGTATCCCCACCGCACGTGCCATCTGTGCCAGACGGGTGATGGGCAGCTCGATGTCCTTGCCGCTGGTCATGATCAGATCGGCAAATTCATCCACCACGATCACTATATAAGGCAGATTTTCCATGTCCTCATCTTCGCTGCTTTTCTCATTGTAACCCAGGATGTCGCGCACTTTGGCTTCCTGCAAAAGCTCATAACGCCGCTCCATCTCTTTCACCGCCCAATACATGGTTTCCAACGCCGTATCGGGGTCTGTGACTACATCTCCGATCAGATGAGGCAGTTCAGCATAACCGGCCAGTTCCACGCGTTTGGGGTCTATCAGGATCAGCCGGAGATCATCCGGGGTGGTGCGCATGATCAGGCTCATGAGGATGGTATTGATACACACGGATTTACCGCTACCGGTAGCACCGGCAATCAAAAGGTGAGGCATGCGGCTGAGGTCTGCCACTATGGGGCGGCCGGAGATGTCTTTGCCCAGGCCAAAAGCCAGCTTGGACTTGCTCTTGTGCATATCTTCACAGAGCAGCAAATCCTTCAGATAGATCATATCGCGGGTGAGATTGGGGATTTCGATGCCGATCAAACCGCGTCCGGGGATGGGAGCCTGAATGCGGATGGATTTGGCCTTGATCGCCAAAGCCAGGTCATCGGCCAGAGAGGCAAATTTGCTCACCTTCACACCCTTGGCGGGTTCCAGCTCGTATTGGGTGATGATGGGGCCGATATTCACGTTGCGCACTTCGGCTTCGATGCCAAATTCGGCGAGTTTATTCTTCAAAATGGAGCTGGTGCTGAGAATCTGGGTCTCAATCTCCTTGCGGTCTTTTTCAGAAAGCTTGACGGGGCTCTCCAGAAAGTCTTCCACCGAGGGCATCTGATAGGGGCGAAAATCGTCTTCATCGACAATATGCACTTTGGGCTTAGGGCCCTCACTCACTATCTTGGGCTCGGTGCGCTGAACTATGGGAATATCGCGCTCCATATGGTCTGAAATGCTCGGGGCGGGCTCTGTGGGCTTGGGGTCAGCGATGATGGGGTCTTTGTCTATAGTAGGCTTGGAGGGTTTTTCTTTGGGAGTGATCTCACGTGTGAGCAGCCCCAGCCAGTGGCGGATTCGGGAAAGCTCAAAGATGGCCAGCAGAGAAAGCACAATGCTACCTATCAGGATGATCTTTGCGCCGATATCATGGAAAACAGCGGCCAACACCCGGTATAACGCCAGAGGAAGCACACTTTGGGAATAGCCGGGCAATCTGGCAGAAAGCAGAGATTGCAAGAAAAACAGGGCGATGATCAGCAGATAGCCCTTTTGACGCGAGGCTTTGAGCTCCGGATCCACAAAATATTGGAAAGATACGCCTCCGATGATGATAAAACCGATCAGAGATAGCCAGTAGCCAAAGATATAAATGAAGGCATAGCCAAAGAGTATGCCAAAAACTCCGATGGGATTCGCCGTATCCGCACTATGAGAGCCGAACCAGCTGAAGATATTGCCATTTTCGGCTAGGGCCTGCATGTCCCGGCTGATGCTCTGGTAGCCCATCAAAAGCGAGATGATCACAAGCAGCGAAATCAGCGAGATAGCGGCGCTGATAAGCCGTTTCTGAGTGTGGCTGAGGCCGGCGGGCTGCTTCTTAGTTTTCTTTGCGGGTTTTTTCTTTGCCTTCGCCATGATCCTTCCTTATACGCTGAAACGGATATTGAGAATATCGCCGTCCTGCACTATATACTCCTTGCCTTCCAGACGGAATAGTCCCTTTTCTCTAAGATGCTTTTCGCTGCCGTGCAGAGTGAGCGCATCATAGGTGAAACACTCTGCCCGGATAAAGCCGCGGGCGAGGTCACTGTGGATTTTACCGGCGGCGTTTACTGCATTTGTGCCCTTCGGGATGCTCCAGGCGCGCACTTCATCGCTGCCCACCGTGAAAAAGGAGATCAGTCCCAGAAGCTCGTAACAAAGCATGCTGAGCCGGTCTTTGATAGAAAGTTCCATGCCCATATCGGCCAGAAACAGCTCGGTATCCTCTTCGCTGAGGCTGCTGAGCTCCTGCTCAAATTTGCCGGCGATCACCTGGGCCAGAAAGCCGCGTTTGCGGATGGCGCTGAGCGCTTCTTCCTGCTTTTTGAAGCCGCTCTCGCTGGAATTCAAAAGGATCAAAAGCGGCTTTGCGCTAAAGAATTGAAAGCCGCGGATGGCCTTCTCCTCTTCCGGGGGAAAATCCATGTCCCGGATGCTGTTATTGGCCTGCAGCTGCTCCAGGATGCGGTTCAAAGCCTTTTCTTCGATCTGGATAGTGGGGGTTTTGACTCCGCGCTTGTATCCTAAAAGTATCTTTTCCAGACGCTTTTCCACCACCAGCATATCTGCCAGTATCATCTCATCCTCAAAGTGAGAAAGAGTCTTCAGCGGATCTGCCTCGCCGTACAATTCATCCAGCTCTTCATCTTTGAAAACCCGGATGATCAGCACAAAGGCTTCACAGCTCTTGATATCTGGGTAAATGGCGGTTTCAGGATTGTCACTCTCCCGGGCAAAGATGCCAGGGAAGTCATGAAATTCTATATTGGCATAGATAGTCTTTTTGGGCTGATATAGCTCGCTGAGCCATGTGATGCGTTCATCCGTGACCTGGACTATACCGATATTGGCTTCGCTGGCAGCAGGTGAGTATTTATCTACTTCATGATCCGCACCGGTGAGGGCATTAAAAATGGTGGTTTTTCCGCTTTTGGGCGGGCCTATAAGGGCAATCTTCATGTTTTATCTCTACTTGTTTTCGGGCTTGAGGGTTTTGGGATTGGCTTTTGCGCCGCGGCGGCTTTGTATAAGGCTCTGATCTCTATGGCTGAAAGCGGACGCCAGCGGCCTACGGGCAGTTCTTTGATATATAAGGGGCCAAATTGGATGCGCTTCAGGCTCTTGACCTTGGAGCCCACGGCGGCGATCATGAGGCGAATCTGGCGTTTGCGGCCTTCGGATATCACGATCTTCAGGGTCATGCCGGTCTCGCTTTGGGTCTTTACATACACTCCGGCGCTTTGGGTGAGCCCGCCTTCGACCAT
>JALNWR010000155.1 GCA_023230795.1 Candidatus Cloacimonadota bacterium | reverse complement strand
TGGAATCATGAATCTTAACTGCCAAAAGTATAAACTGAAATACATAGGCATAGATGATAGCTAAGATACTATCATTAAGTTCATTATCAAAAGAGAGACTCGATATTTTGGGGGAATGCCAGTTATTTTTAGGTGTGCGGGGGTGCCGGGGTGCCCTATACTTGAACAAGATATTAACGCAGTTTTAACTCGAGATGACTCGAAGCCTCGAGTGGACTCGAGTTGAAACTGCGTCGGAAGCAAGTTCACCTAACAGGGGCGGATAAACGCAAAAGCGGGACGCCGAAGCATCCCGCATTTATCTAAGAGGTTTTTAGTTATTTAGCAGGCGGAGGATTATCCGTTGCTACTACACGATAGAATTTTTTGCTGTTTGCAGGCAGGGTAACCGTGATATTGGGAGTAATAACCTCCATGACGCTGAAATCGCCATAAGGATCATCATCGGAATAAACCTTATATTGGGTGGCGCCTGAAACGGCATCCCAGCTCAAGGTGATCTGACCGGCTGCTTCGTTGATAGTTACGATGGGAATGGGGATTCCAGCACCATAAGTGTGAGTACCCAGATCTGCGATATAATCCATATCCATTACTATCCATTCGCTGTTATCGGCATTTGTTCCGGCAGAGCTGGCCCAGTCTGTATTACCCTGCGTAACGGTAGCTTTGCGGATGAGGGTGTGATTTTCTGTGGCATCAGTAACTCCTGCAACATCCCATTTTACGTAAGGACTTTCTTCCGGGATTCCGATGACGTCGATCAAAAGCTCTCCATAAAAGAGGCCCAGAGCATCGTCACCATTGTAATAAGTGACATTGGAGGTGACATCGGCCAGGTCTAAGATTGCCTGCATAGCGCTGCTATTTGCGATCACATAGACCCCGCCGGCGGGCAGAATTCCACTGAGATTCAGGGTGTTTCCCCAAGGATTGCCATTGGAGGCCAGTTTTACTTTGTAGTTAGCCAAATCCACCGGGCTGCCTTCGGCGTTGTAAATCTCTATGGCCTTGTTATTTGATGAACCTTCTATGTATTCACTAAAGAAGAGGTTTTCCAGTTCTCCCGCAGAAGGTGTGGCTGTACCGGATACCATAAAGCTCACCGCAGTAGTATTGGCATTTTCGTGCAGGATGGTAGCTTCATAAGTACCGGCAGCAGCTGCATTCATGCGAACATAAACCAGACCGTTGTAATTTTCGGCAAAGTCCAGGCTTGCAGCCCAGCCAGTGGTGCCATTTGCGCTAAGTTCAAAGGGGCTTCCGGCAGTTACAGCGATGGGGCCGGACAGGTCAGAGCCTTGCAAGGTGTAGCTTTGGGCAGCGGATGGAGTTCCCAGATCCTGGCTGAAGGGTACAAGGGTTTGGGTAACTATGATAGTGCCCGTAGTAGGGAATGTTTCACCTTCCACACGCACATTTACCTGGGTGGCGCCAGCGCTGTTGTGAGTGATATCTCCTGCATGCTGTCCTACTACTGCAGAATTAATGCGCACATAGACATTCGCATCAAAGGAAGCATCCAGAGAAAGGCTTGAACTCCAGGGGCCTGTTTCGGCTGTAGCAATCTCAAAATGCTCTGGAGCCACAAGTTCGATATCGGCGTAAAGGTCAATGCCGCTAAGGTGATAAGACCCGATTTCATCACTGGGCATGCCGGCGATATTGGCCAGGGGGTCCACTGTGCCTGTAACGATAATTTCACTGTTTAATGCGATCGGCCAGGTACCGGTAACGGATTCGATGAGGTTGTTCATCACATCCCGGATTTCAATGCGGCTGATGGTAGTGCCATCTTCCACACGGACGCTAAAAGCACCGGTATCAAGATCTGTAGAGGCTGCGGCGATCAAATCTCCAGCTGTAGTGGCGTTATAGGCCAGGACTATATACTTTTGGGTATAATCGTTCCAGGTGGTGAAATTGACCTGAGTATCCATGATGACCGCAGGGGTGGTGATTGCGGTAGCTGGAGGAAGGGCTTGAGTTTGGAAGTTAGGGGATGCGTAAGCAGGTCCCAGACGGTCGCGATAGTTGGCAACTGTAGTGAGATTACTGCCGATCTCGAATGGAATCCACCAAGTGGTGGAAGTAGTGGCAGTCCCCGGCACGGCAGGGCCTGCACTGTAACTAAATGAGCTAACCCAGGTATCGGTGGCTGCATCCCAGGGATTATATTGGGTGCCGCCATTATAGAGTCTGTATCTCACATCATCGGTGGGATAGTTTTCCAATTTTACCATTACCGCGCTTTGATAAGAGGCATCTGATATATCGATCTGAGCGGGACGCTGCAAGATGGCGACTGTAGGTTGCGGCCCGGTAACGGCGCCGCTGAGGGCTACTGTGCTATTATCCGCTCCTGTTGAGCTGATCGTAATTTGTTCATTGTAAGACGCAGCAGGCAAGCCCGCTTTGAGCCGCACATAAATGGTGGTCTCAGGCAGATTTCCGCCGACAGGGCTCAAGGTAATGGGATTAAGCGCTATAAAGCTCGCCCCATCCATTATGGAAATATGGAAGTTTGTCTCGGGAGTGAGGATTAGATCAGCACTGAGATTTGCTCCGCTAATAGTGAAAGACTGGATCGCGGAGGGGCCTTCGCCGATCACATAGTCCAATCCACTCAGAGACGTAGGCAGGGTAGTGATGATGGGGGTTCCAGCGCCTGCAGGGTAAATATTGATATCGCTCACTTCCCAGCGGGTAGGATTGTCTGTGGAATGATACTTGAAAGCCAGATGGACGCTTGAACCGGTAATACCCGAAAGGTCCACATTCCCGGAAGGAGTCAATCCCGCGCCAATATCGGCCAGAGTAAAAGGAATCTGGGTCCAGGTAGCGGTGCTGGGATCGCCTGCGCCGAGATGGTTTGAAGACCAGTACAGCTTGAGATAATTATTTGCATCCACTACGCCGTAAGTGCCCAGGGTATTGAAATTCATGATTTCATTGCTGTAGTTATCGAAATTGATGGCTGGCAAGATCATCCAGTCTTCTTCCAGGGTGCTGCCGTATCCATTGATAGAGGCAGAGTTGCCGTAAAGATACCATTCCTTAGTGTCGCCGGCTACGCTGTAAGTATAAATGTCGCCCCAACCGTCGGCAAAATCATGCGTATAGGGCAAAGAGCCTGGATCGTAAACGCTGTAAGTTATTTCTGATGATGTGGTAAAGCCTGCTTCATTGTCTGTAGCCTGAATCACATAAAACACCGTGCTGCCATTTGCCTGAGCAGGGATATCAGTCACAGTGGTGTAAGTGATGCCTGTAGCAGACATATTGATGGTATTTGGGTAAAGGCCGGTTTCGGTGCCCCATTTGAGCAGAACCGAGGTGATCGTGCCATCAGTATCCGTGACATCGGCAGAGACAGAGACCGAGGTGGAAGAAGTGATATCAGTGCTGGGAGTTTGGGTAATGTTTGTGATGCTGGGCAGTAAGTTGCCGCCAGCGCCATATCCAGTCCAAGTTATATCATCCACTATTACTTGTTTGGATGTGATATTTTTGATCTCGATAGTTATATCCCCTGCGATATTTATGCCGGTAACCGCGAATATGTGTTCGTCAAAGTCATCAAAGGGAGTGCTTGTTCCTTTTGAAACACCGTTAATAAAAAGCTCGACTTGACGATTTCCTCCGCCTGTAAAGCCTTTATAGAGCTTCACACTAAAGTCACCAATCCCGCCGCCGATAGTGCTGGACGCCACTGCGCTGTTATCAGCTACGCGTCTGAGCATTAGGGCAGGGATAGCAATGCCAGAGTTGTTATCATCACCATTCTCATCTCTGGATGCAACATAAGTCCAGGTGATACCATTGTTTCCTACAAAACTACCACTTCCATAAGAGGCGGTGGCAGTAGAATTTGCGAAGTCTTCACTTCCCTGTGCCCAGACAAAGCTGAGACTCAACACAAGGCCAAAGATTAAAATCCATTTTCTAAGCATGGCATTCTCCTTGCTTTTTCTTATTTGTTATAGGCTCATGAGGCTCTGTAGCCCCGTAATAAAAAGATACTAAATGATCTATTCTGAACACTCTATATGTTTTCCTTGCAGCATATAATATGCTTCGCAGCAAGGGTAAGATTCACTTGTTACAATATCTGATAATGCCCAGAATTCGTCAACTTATTTCTTCTTAATCTGAGCGTTAAATTACAGCAAGATATCTGGCGTCCTCCTACTGTTTCTTGAGGCTAATCTTGATCTGCTTTTGCCCGCTTTTCAGGGGATTTTAAAGATGTCAAAACAGTTTAATCAACCAAGCCCTCACTGTAATTCATGACAACCCATCCCATTGTAGCCAAATATCTGATGGAAGAAGCTACAGATTCACGCTTCTGCGGAGTGTCCCAGTCCTTTTTCCAGGAAATTATAAAATTGTAAAAATCCTCTTCCGAAACAAAATTAACCTTTCCGCCCTCTGTCTTTCTGTCTAAGGCATACATTATAGTGCCTATCTCTTCCGCATGTTCGGCAGATTTAATTCTACTGAACAGATCAACTACTCTGGAGATTTTCTCTTCATGCTCTAAAAGTAAGTCGGACCTTTTATTTCGAAGAGAAGGGTATTCAATTCCAGTCTCTGTCTTGGTATAGTTACCATGTTTGGATACTCTGATAAGGTTTTCTCTGCCAAAGACATCATATATCCTTTGAATATCTGGAGAATAGGGGCCATAGGACCCTTTTTTGAATTGCAACCCTGTGTTCAAGCCTGTTAAATTAGTCATATAACAGATCTTTTGGAATACTGTCTTGCCAACCGGGACGGTGTACTTCATCTTACCCAGACGATGCAGTATCTCTAATATCACTATCCAAGAACCAGGTATTTCCTTATCCAGTATCTGTGCTTTTGCATTAGTATCAGGTGCAGACGTGAGAAACTCTTTGCTAAGATATTCTTTCCCAGTACCATGGGGAGCATATATTTCAACAGGGATTTTAAGCAGACTTAGCTTTTGATACATAACAGGCCCCACCTGGAGCCATAACAATCCGCCATTGCCGCAGCCCAGCGGAGGGAAAGCTATGGATTCAATACCCCATTCCTGGTAGTTTTCAATGATGATATCCAATCCCTTTTTTATGCTCTCAAGGTTCGATAATCCCTTCCAGTGATTTTTGGTAGGGAAATTTAGAATCCGATTGCCAAACAAATCTATATAAAGATAAGGTATTCCTTCTTTGATTTCTTTAGCCCTGCATCTATCTGCATAATCCTCATACATCTCTGGATACTGCTGTTTAAAAAGCTTGGCAATGCCTTTCCCCATCACTCCAACGCAGTTTACGGTATTAACTTTTGTTTGCATCTTACTGACAAACAGATCACCGATGAGCACTTTAATCACTTTATCTCCTTTACCTAAAAAACATATCTGCATCGCAGATTATTTGCTTATCGAAATCCAGCTCTATCAGACTGGCTTCTATACTTTGATCAGCTATATGAACGGATTGGATGTAATTATATGCTACACTGTTTGGCACCAATACTTCAGCACATACTGCACCTTGAAGTTTGTATTTTAAAGAATTATCTGAGACGTTCCAATTCTTGGTGTAGATCATATCAAAATCCAAAATCTCGAGAGCCTTGAATGGTTCCATAAATCTACAAAGGTCTCTTGCAGCATTCATGTCTGAAACTACTACCCCTGGTAGTGATAGCACGTCTGCAGATATTGATAAAACGCAAGTTTCCTTATACAAATTTCTACGTAAATACATCATGGGGTTTCTGGCGTTGAAATAGAAATTCACATATTCATGAAGGTGTCTGGCATTGGGAACTTTCTTCCCTTCACGCCTTTTCTGCACGTCTTCTAAAGCGATGGAATCATGCTGTACATTTTCAGCCAATTTATGGCACAAAACACCCTCTTCCATAATGGAAGCGATGTTCACAATGGGGGTAATGTAATAAAGTTCATTACGAAACTGCATCTCTTGCTCCAAATATCCATTGAGGTCATTAGGCCATCTTCAGGATATTCTGTCAATTAAAATATTCTTCGCATCTTGGCAGACGCTCACCAAACAGATTTCTATAAGCCCAAACATTCAAGACTTTCATCAATTCTTAGAGAGAGATTATCGCAAAGATGCCTTGCCCGCTTTTCAGTGGATCGCGTCATTCAGGCTACACCTTAGCTCTATTCATTAAGCTGCTGCTGTACCTGTCTGATGATGGCATCTAAAAACAGATCACCGGTCTCATCTATTGCTTGAGATTCAAAGTCCAGATATTTGTCCCATTGGCTGATGATATAGTCATGCGTTACTACCCGGTAGAGCTTATCGGGATCAAGCTGCTGATCGCCTATCATAAACGCGGAACTTTGCTCTGAAAGCCAGGAGGGGCTGCTGAGGCTCATGATATCGTAAGGCTTTTCCAGGGCTATGCTTTTGTTT
>JALNWR010000154.1 GCA_023230795.1 Candidatus Cloacimonadota bacterium | reverse complement strand
TAGAGGTTTTCCCGCAGGTATTTCACACCCAGCCCAGCAGAGAATTTGTCGGTAAACTGCTGACCATAGTCTATACCAAGGGCTACACTGCTATTGGTGAAGTATTCTCCAGTGTGGCCAAACTGGTCTTCATCGGTCACTTCCATGTCATCCATATGCAGCACGGATCCATATATAGCAAAGGTGGAAACACCGGTGGTATAAGTGGCCGCTGCAAATTCCTGCATGATATCAGCAGGCCAATTTGTATGCGAGAAAAAGACCTGATTTTGGAAGGAAGGTGCCAATCCGGCAGGATTCCAGTAAACGGAGGATATATCATCCGATACTGCAGTAAAGGCTTCACCCATACCGATGGCGCGAGCATCCACACCCAGCTTCAGAAATTGCATGCCCACTGTGCCGACCTTTCCAAAGGGTTTGGCACAAAGGCTCAGTGGCAATAAGAGCAGAGCTAAGGCGGAAAGCAGGATAATTTGTTTTTTCACAATTCCTCCCTTATTTGATTATGACAAATTTGCCGACTTTGAGTTTGTCGTCAGCTTTGTTTTCTACGCTAAACAGATACACGCCAGGGGCTGTGATCTGATTGTTTTTGGTAAGTAAATCCCAGGAGTGTATGCCACTGGCAGCCATTCCTGTGGTGGCAGCCTTGGAGATGGTTACGATATCGGTCTGTGTCTGTCCATCATGATGCAGACTTTGCACGAGGTCTCCAGCCAAGGTGTAGATACGGATGGTGCAGCGTTCGGGAAGATTGACAAACCACAAACGGCGACTCTTGTCTCCCTTTTCGTCGTTATCATAACGTCCGTCAAATTTGCTGCTACCAATATAAGGATTCGGAATCACTTTGATATCTTTCATGCTATCCTGAGCCAGCGGGCCCGGGAAGAAGATTTTCATATTGGCGTCTGCGTCACGTCCGGATTCCTGAGATTCCAGTCTCTGTTCGGGAATACCGCGGTCAAAGGAAGTGAGCGCTACGTAATATTCCACACCCTTGCGCGGGTACATAATGTGATGCTTATAGTATCTGCGGGCAAGTCTGTCACGTTTCACTTTCTCCAGCTCTTCCGGGGTGGGGTCATCTGCCCCTACTCCTCCAGGGAAGGCAAAGGTTTTGAGCGGGATCATTTTATTATCGTATAGCTCATCAAATCTTTTGGGATTTTCTTGCAGATGCTCATGCATGAAGAGACGGGCTTGGAGTGCCTTTATCTGATCATCATCAAGCATCGGATTTTCAAGGGCTATATTATCAGCCTGTAGCTGGATTTCTGGGCTCCAATCTTTGTCTGGATCGTAGAGCGGCCAACCGTAGAATACTGAGCCATTGGGGGTGAGTTTGTAGTGCTCATCCAGACGCCAGAATTTGGCATATTCTTCGGCACTGGCCTGCCAGCCCTGGTAATATGGATCAGGGTGATTGGAAGGATTGGGCAGGTCTGTGTCTATACCCAGATAGCCACCAAAATCTTTGAACAGGGAACTGTTCGCAGAGTGATTGACCATATAGTCTTCCAAATCTACGGGTGTATCTACCTTATCCCAGCGGCGCACCATTTCCCAGTCTTCACGGTTTCCGCTTCCTGAACGTCCCCAAACTGTGTAGCCTTGGAAGTCGTGCCGCAGGCGGAAGCCTGTCCAGGGATTTACCAAGCCGTTGTTATTCCACAAAGGATTGAGGGTATCACTCAATGCTGGTGTTCTGAATTCCTCGGGGAAATCATCCGGCCAGCCGTTGTTTAGATAATCTGTGGGGTCACTATCGAGTCCCGGATTGGGATTCGCACTGCCGGGGTGTTGCCAGCCAATATCAGCACTTGAGACGGTCTGAACATCAAAAGAGAATTCAGAGCGATTGTCCCAATACAGATCAATGCGGTCTCCATCCTCCACCAATTCGGCATAAAGTCCAGGAATATCCGGAGGCCCGGGGGCTTGATAGTGAGGGAAAGTATCTGGCAAGACTACAGTAAGCAGGTCTTGAGCCTGTCCGTAAATAGTCTTGGCCCAGGTAGCAGAGCGTTTCAGGTCTTCTTTGTTATCGCCAGGGAATACTGCAACCACAATCTTCATGGTCTTGTCCGGGGCGAGATTCCAACGTTTTTCTTCATAGTCTATATCTCCACTTTCCTCTGGCTGGGCTCCATAGAAGGAGAAGAGGAAACGAGTGTCCTTTGGAACAGGCTGTTCGAATTCCATTATAGCTGGGTCTTCTGGGCGCAAAGGGGAAAACTTATCGCTGTTCGGATTGCGGCCAGTAAGCAGCCAGTACTTTTCATTGGCAGTGTTATTGGTAGGCTGTAAGGATCTGGCCTTGGTATCATCCGGGCCATCGCCTACATTCCAGTACCAGCAGTGGAATTTGAGCTGCTCAGGGTCTGGAGTACATACACGCGCACCTACCAGACCGGTGGTGAGTCCGCCATCGCCATCAGCATCGCGGGTGTAGGCAAATTCATAACCTTCGCCTTTCACATAGCCGGAAACGTCATCCGCGGCTTTATCCACACCCCAGGATTGAGGGCCGACATCGCAGTCCATATATATACCCATAGCGCAATCTATGAGCTCATCTTCATGGTTCATGTTTGTGATATTGAATTCTACATAAACAAGATTTTTGATATAATCATAGCTCCATTGATAGCTCATCTGACGCACGCGGACATTCAGAGGGTAGTGTGTGCTATTGGCACTTCTTGAGCCATAATCACGGTCTCCTTCGGTGCCAAAGGGACAGTAATCATAGTAATAGGAAATGAAATCCTGCTCTGAGACCGGAGCTCCATCCTCGTCAAAACGTCCGTCATGATCATCATCATAGCGGGCGGTAAAGGCATAGCTGGTAAAGCTGCGATCGGAAAGGTCCATAAAGCCGAGCGGAAACCAGATCTCCAATGTAGCCTGGTCGTCTAAAACGGCGAAATCGGTGGAGCTCATCTGATGGAGATGTTTTCCGCCAAAAGCACTGAATTGAGAGGGAAGCTCGCTTGCCATTCTGAAGGGGAAGGTATAACCTACAAAGTCTTCATCTATCAGCCCGTCACCATCGTCATCCACACCACGTTGCTGGGTTCTTATGGAAGCACTGGCGATCTGATCCAGAGCATTGTAAAGGTTATAGTTATCTGCTTGATCTGCATTGGCTACCAATAAAGGATTGTATGCTGGTAAGAATTCATAAAGATCAAGGTCTCCATCAAATCCTACTGTTACCAGAGTATCGATTACGGGATTGTTGATCATGCTCGGCAGCCAGCCATCCTGATTTTCATAAAGCAGTGTATCGTTGGCGGCTGTAGGTGGATACACTTTCCAATACAATTTCCGGTTATAGGCGTCTCTACGCTGCTTTTTAGCTCCAAACCATAAAGCACCCTGGTAAAGATAATCTATACCACTGCCTCCCGGATATTCCAAAGAGGGGTAGCGGGGTATGATATCATCACCAGAACCAAAGAAACCATAGTTACTGACTCTGAGCCATATATTCCCAACGTTGTGATATTTGGTCAAATCCAGTCTTTTGGTTGGGGTCGATGGCACTACCTTTGCTGCAAATATCGTGCTCACAGAAAAGAGACTCAGCAACATCAGGCAGAACGCGAATTTATTAAATTTCATCAAACACTCCTGGACTATTTCAAGGTAAATTCAACCGGGATGATTAGCAGCACGTCAACTGGTACACCACTGCTTTTACCGGGTTGAAATCTAATTTTACGTACGGCTTCAATGGCGGCTTCATCGAGACCACCACCAACCGAACGCTTCACACGAATATCGCGGACAGAGCCGTCTTTTAGCACTTCCACTTCCAAAACTACTTTCCCCTGCACTTTGTTGCGCTTGGCAAACTCAGGATAGACCGGAGAAATTTTACCTATCACTACAGGTGCATCGTCATAGGGTACAAAATCAATCAACTCTTCTCTATCCTGAGATAAGCTGGAGGATGTAGTTATATTTATATTACCGATTTGCTCTCTGGCAGCTTCATAGGCTTCCAGATCGACTTCCTCAGTGCCCAGCACGTCGCTGATAACCAGGGGGATATCGATTTCCACTTCGGTTTCGGGAGGTTCTATCTTTTCCCGTTCTTCCATGGGAATATCCACCAATTCCAGCTGCTGGGTTTTAAAAACTTGCTTGCGTACTTCAATCTTCGGAGTAACCATCATCGCAAAGAGCAAGATTGTAAGCGAGAGTGCCAAAGCCTTACTGAATTGGCTATTGGCCTGGTCTTTCCAATCTTTAAAGGGCTGTTTCATCTTTGCCTCCTAATCTGCCCGTTTTTGTGTTTCAAAAGTCACCACCAGGGTTTGTGCATCCTGGAGCTGGCGCATCACATCGGACATTACTCCATATTTGGTTTCCCGGTCAGTTCTGAAACAAACCACTAACTCGGGGTCTTCTTCTTTCTTTCGGATCAGAGTGGTAGATACAAATACATCTTCCGAGCTCTCTATCCGAGTGGGTATATCATCGATAAGAATAGTCTCATCCCTCATCACATAAATGGTGGTAGTATGATTTCTGGGAACACGCTCAATGCTTTCAGCAAGCGGCCAGCGTTCCCGCTCCACCCAGAATTTCTTTTCCTGGACAAACACGGTGCTGACCATGAAGAACAACAGCAGCAAAAATGCTATATCAGACATCGACGAAGTAGGAATAAAAGCATCGCGGTTTTTTTCTTTTTTGATATTCGCCATTTCTTCTCCTAATTTGTCGAAAGCGAGATCTTCTCGATATCGGCCGCTTTGAGACGGTCAACTACACGGATCATGTCGTTGTAGGTTGCATCGCGATCCGTGATAACCTTAAAGATCATCTGCTGGTTTAATTTTAGTTTTTGCTGAATGAGCACATCCAGCTCTCCGCTTTCGTAGTCGCGGGGAGCGTCCTTGTTTACTGCCAGTCTTCCATCTTCTGTGATCTGCAAACGGGTCATTTCATTCTCTGTCAGAGTAAGGCTCTGAACCTGTTCAGAACCCTCCGCAGTAGCTTGAGGGAGGACTATCCTAATCCCCTCTTTCACGTCGAACTTTGTAGTCGCCATGAAAAAGACGATTAAGAGGAAGGCAATATCAGACATCGACGAAGTCGGAATCTCTGCCTTAGCTTTCCTTTTGCGTCCTATTTTCATTGTTTTCTCCTCAAGGCTTAAAGCATCGCTTCAATAACTTTTTCGGTTGCCTTTTGCATGTCAATCACTATGCCATCTACCATAGTGACAAAGATGTTGTTAAAGAACTGCACCGGGATGGCTACTATGAGGCCAAATTGGGTGGTGATCAAAGAGATTTTGATACCACTGGCAACGATAGTTGCATCCACGGCACGAGCTGCTGCGATAGCATCGAAAGCACTGATCATACCGGACACAGTACCCAGGAACCCCATCATGGGAGCGAGGGTAATGGTCGTGGAAAGTTCTATAAAGCCTTTTTCCAGGTAACTCATCTCGATCATAGCGGCATTTTCAATAGCTTTTTCCACCGCCGGAATGCCATCCTCGGCTTTCAGCAGCCCAGCATAAATAATGGCTGCCACGGGGCCTCGGGTGTTCTTGGCAATCTCTGTAGCTTCTTTATATTTCTTAGCTTTGATCAAAGGAACTACCTTGTCAAGGAAATTGTTGAGGTTAATCTTGGCATATATTAGAGCGATGAATTTCCAGATAATATATGCCAAACCATATATTGCAAGGATGATGATAGGCCACATAGCCCAGCCGCCATCTTTAAACCATTTTACCATTCCGCTGCCAAATACCAATTCGGCAAAGTTTTCCAATCCACCACCGTTGGTCGCAGCAGCGGCTTCCTCGACTGCTTCCTGCGCGAAGGCCATGCCCGGAATTACCAGGCTAACGAGCACTACGAGCAGCATTATGTATGAGAATCTTCTCATTTATGATTCCTCCTTGGAATAATTTAGAAATTAAAGGACACGCCGAGGGTCACGCCCCGGTAGTTGTCAACGTTATAGGGATTTCTGCTTGCTAATCCGTGGGTGAATTCCACTTCTTCATAGGTGAAGTTCACCAAAGCATCTTCGAGGTCTTCACCGGTTACCCAGGGATCGCCAGTTCTGGGATATACCCTTAAGACATTCCTGGTCTTAAAGAGATTTTCCACATCCAAAAAGATACGGATATTGCTGCCACCGGGAAGCCGAATGCCCTTGGCGATTCTGGCATTAGCCTGATGGGTATAGTCCATACGCTTGCTGTTCGTATCCAGAAAAGCGTCGCTATCCGTACTCTGAGGAGTATATGGAGCACCAGAGACAAAGCTCCAGTTTATGTTTGCTGAAAAATCATCCAAGGGAAGGATGAAGTTTGTGAAAGGTACGAAGAATTCTTCGCCGCGTCCGATGCGGAAAGTATAGTTTATCGTAGCGTTATGACGCACATCCCAATCCAGCGG
>JALNWR010000153.1 GCA_023230795.1 Candidatus Cloacimonadota bacterium | reverse complement strand
TGCTGGAAGGAGTCATGGGACAATGTCTGGGAGTCTTCCGCATAGTGGTCTCGCTTGCGCTTTTAGGAAGCTGGTTTCAGGCCATGGTGGTTTTGCCCAACAACGTCTTTCAATTTGCCCGCAAAGAGCCTCACAAGGAGGACCGCAGCACCAGGATGATCAGGCCGCTCATATCCCTTTATCAAAGGGGCGTGAAAAGGGCTTTGAGGCACCGCCAGATCACGATTTGGGGAGTGGTATCCCTGCTGCTGGTTTCATTCTTAGTCCTGGGCTCGGGCGCCATCAAATTTGAGTTCTTCCCCACTACTGCTTCTCAGACCATCAGGCTGCAGCTTCAGACCCCGGTGGGCACTACTTTGGATGAAACGAACCGCATTGTAGAGCAGGTGGAGGAGTTTATAGATACCATGCCCGCAAAGGACGATATAACCTATGTGGTAGCCAATGTGGGCGCTCAGGGCGGAGAGACTCAACGCAACTTTGCTTCAAACAACGCTCAGGTGAATATAGACCTGGTTGATCTGAAAGAGATGAAATACAGCACCGAAGAAATCCAGAATGACATCCGCAAATTCTGTGAGGACTTGCCGGGCTTGTATTCTTACCGCTTTTCTCAAGGACGCAGTGGCCCGCCTGTGGGCAACGACGTAGATATCCGCATCAAAGGCCCCAGCTTGGAACGCCTGGCTTACATCAGCGATATCATCAAAGGCTATCTGCGCTCTATCCCCGGAGTCACTGATATCGATGATAGTTATGACAGCGGCAAGAAAGAAGTGCGCATCATTCCTCATCATGACAAACTGGCCATTCATGGCCTGAGTGTAGCGCAGGTGGCAGGAACCATCCGCACGGCTTCCACCGGTTCTGAAGTAAGCAAATATCGCGGTGAAGGGGTGGATGAATATCCCCTGATTCTGAAGCTGAAGGATGAATATACCCAGGACCTTGAAAACCTCAAGGACCTCAAAATCCGCAGCCGCAAGGGAGAGCTGATTGCTCTGCGCGAATTGGCGGATTTTGAGATTGCCTCTTCACTTTCCCGCATTGAGCATCGGGATTCAGACCGTGTGCTGAGGGTCACCGCCAGTGTGAGTAGCTATGAAGAGAATGGAAAGACTCAAAAGCGCAGCCCCTCCGAAGTGCAAAACCTTTTATCCGGAGGCAGGATCGGTTCAGATGGCGGTTACCTGGACGGTTTCTCTCAAAGATTCCCCGGTTACAGCTATGAATATGGCGGCGTTCAGGAAGAGCAACGCAAGAGCTATTCTTCTCTGGCCCGGCTTTTCCTTTTGGCGATTCTGATCATATACACCATTTTGGCTTCTCAATTCCGCAGCTATGTACAGCCGGTGGTGGTGATGATGACCATCCCCTTTGCCTTTATCGGTGTGATCTTTGGCCTTTTGGTTACGGGATTACCCTTCTCACTGAATACCCTGATTTCGGTAGTAGCCCTGGCTGGAGTGGTGGTAAATAATGCCATTATTTTGATCGATTTCATCAATCAAGAGCGTGAAAAAGGCGTAGATCGCTGGAATGCTATTGTAAATAGCGGCTCGGTGCGTCTGCGTCCCATCATCCTTACCACTGCAACTACGGTAGCCGGTATGCTGCCTCTGGTCTTTTCCACCGATCCCTCTTCGCAGGCCTGGCGACCTCTGGCAGTGAGCTTTACCTTTGGGCTGCTTTTTGCCAGCATGCTCACGCTTTTTATCATTCCGGTGATTTACAGCATAGTAGATTCTTTCTTTGGCAGATTTGGCCTCACCAGGTTTAAGGAACACAGCAAGTTCAGCGAGGTTATGGACTGCAAACAGCAAGATGATAGTTAATGAGATAGATAAGGAGCAGAAATGGAATTATACATGAACTGGGTGCAATCCAACCCCATCCTGAGTACCATAGTGCAATTTGCAATCCTGGGCACTATCGGTGAAATCGTATCCAAATGGCTGGTGCAAAAGAGTTTCAAATACCCTTTCAGTTTCCCTATGACCCTGTGGAAGATGGCGGTATGGGCTATGCTCGGCGTAGGCACCAAATACGCTTTCAAAGGCTTTAGCGGCTTTGTAAATGCTCTAATAGAAGGCGGTATGTGGCCAGCCTTCAAAGCCGGAAGTTTTGGCTATGCTTTCTCGCTTTCAGCCCTGATGAATCTACAGTTTGGTCTGTTTTTGGTGATCATGCACCGCATCCTGGACAACCTGCCGGAAAAGCAGAAGAACTGGAAGAATATGGATAAGAGCATATATAGCCTGCTCTGGTTTTGGATTCCAGCGCACACTGTCACCTTTATGGTGCCAGACGTTCTCAGGATCGGGCTGGCGGCCTTATGGTCAATTGCTTTAGGCTTGATTTTGGGGTTCTATAATAGAAAGTAAAACTGTCGCACCAAAGAGATCGGCGCCCAGTCCCCTGCTCTGGCCGCTGATCTTTTGGCTGCTGGGCATAGTGGTCTCACACCACTTTGCCCCCGGGCTGTGGCTAACTATTGTTTTTGCAGGAGGTTTCGCTTTGCTTGCGGTCTTTTGCAGGAGGCTGCGATCACTGCTGATCCTGCTGCTATTTTTTACAGGAGGCAATCTGCATTGGCAGGCGCAAAAGCCCGAAGCTCAGCCTTTTGCAGCTTACCTTTTGCAGCGGGGACAGATACAGCAGGAGATAAGATTCAAAGTGCAGGGAAGATCAAGTCCCCAAAGCTACCGGGTTCAGCTCTATGAACTGGCCGGACACCAGCTTTCAGAGCCCATGCTGCTTGTATATCCGGAAGAGCTTACTTTAGACGGCAGCTATCACACCCTGGCCGAAATTCAGCCTCTTTATGACGATCCTATTTTGGATATATATTCCCGACAGTATCAAGGAATCATCCGCCCCGTAAAAGCTTTGGAGTTAATAGAAAGCACGGATTCTCCCACTCTGCTTTTGCAAGTTCGCAGCTTTCTGCAAAAAAGACTGGATACAGCACTGGGGGAATATTCCCCTCTGGCCCGAGCGCTGATTTTGAGCGACACGGATTTCAAGCGCGAACACCGGCAGAGCCTGAATCGAGCAGGGATCATGCATCTGGTGGTGGTGAGCGGCTTGCATGTGCTGATGCTGAGCCTCTTCCTTCTGGTAATACTACGGGCGATATTCCCGCGCAGCTGGGCCGAGGCTATCTTCATGCTCTTGCTTTTGGCCTTTGCAGCCTTGAATAACTGGGCTCCACCCATTACCAGAGCCATGCTCATGATCCATCTGGCCATCATCTCCCGCTGGCTTTCTCGTCCGCTGTCTATCGCCCAAAACCTCTCGGTTTCGCTCTTTGTGATTACCATAATAAGTCCGGCTCAGCTCTTCCATCTGGGCTTGCAGCTATCCTTTACCGCCGTGGCTTTGATAGCCTTTGTTTTGCCTTTGTTTCAGCCAAAGACAGATTCTTCAGACAGGATGTTCCTTCCGCGCATCATCTTGAGATACATGCTGCTTAGCTTGATAGTGAGCCTGGGCATCGCCCCTCTTACCTTATATTATTTCGGCACGGCTTCTTTGAATGGAGTCCTGGCCAATCTCTTGGGCTTGCCGCTGATCATGCTGCTTTTGGCCCTGTCGATTTTGGTGCTGATCTGGGATATCCAGCCTTTCATCCTCTGCTTTAAAGCCCTGGCCGATCTCTGGCAAGCCTGGCTGGATCTCTGCGCAAAGCTGCCACTCAGCTGGGAAAGTCACTGGATTTCGCTGCCTTCTGCAGTGGCCTTGGGGCTCTTCCTGCTTCTGATAGTGCTGAAGATCAAACGCAGCTGGAGTGGGTGGATCAAGCTCGCCATCCCTATACCTATGATAATCTCAGCTTTGCTCTGTTGGCCTCTCAGCCCCAAAAATGAGCTATACATCTTCAATTCAGGCGTGTCGGATTGCAGCCTGATCTTTGCTGATGATGGAAGCAGCATGATGATAGATACCGGAGGTTTGATCGGCCAAAAAGCGGAGATTGATCTGGAGGGCATCCAGAAAACCCGGTCCTGGCTGCAGGAAAGATTGCTCAAGTGGTTCAAACGCAATAGAGTCAATACGCTTGATTATGTAGTGATCACCCATCTGCATGGCGATCACGCCGGGGGAATCTACGACCTGCTCAAAAGCGTGAAGGTAAAAAACCTCATCCTCAGTGATGATACTATCCAAAGCGAACTGTGGCAAGATACTAAAGTCTTGTTAAAGCTTAAAAACACCAGGATAATCGCCATCACGGATACTTGCACTATGAGCATAGGCTCGCATAAGATGAAGTTTCTGCACCCCGATCCCAGCTTCCATGAAACTGATCTCAACAATCAATCTCTGGTCTGTCGCTACGATGCCGGCAGCCAGAGCATCCTCTTCACCGGTGATATCGAACGGGAAGCGGAACTATATCTGTCTGAACACTACCCCAAAGAGCTTCGCGCCCAGATTTTGAAGGTTCCGCATCATGGCTCGCGCAGCTCATCCAGCACGGAATTTCTTGCCTGTGTGCGTCCCGGGATAGCGATCATAAATACCTCTCAGAGAAATGTCTATGGCTTTCCGCATGAAGAGGCTATAAGACGACTCACGGACATAGGGGCTGAGATAAGATATACCTACGAAGGAAGCCAAAGATTTTCGCTGAAACCGTGATGGCCATATATAAGCCAAGCGAACTTGATAGTGCCCAGGATAGTTAGCTTCATAGAGTCTCGTATTTGTGATAGCCCAGCTATTGTGCGCTCCTGCCTTTGATTTAGTTTTAATTCGCTTTTAACTCGAGTTCACTCGAGGCTTCGAGTCTTCTCGAGTTAAAAGCGAATTAGCTGCAAGTTCAAAACTAAGGCGGGCCTGGCTGTGCCCTTGGGATCGCAATATATATTAGATGGAATAGATTGGTAAAGCTCTGTTTCTGTCCTCATCATCAAGATTTTCCTTGACGTTAAAAGCCTGATAGAAAGCTTGAATTGTAAAAGATACAATCAAGAAAAAATAAAGGAGATTCAAATGAAGCGTAATGTTCTCATTATGGGCGCTGCAGGCCGTGACTTTCATAACTTTAACGTCTTTTTCAGAGACAACAAAGATTATAACGTCGTAGCCTTTACCGCCACTCAAATCCCCGGTATCGATGACAAAAAGTATCCGGCAGCATTAGCTGGAGAGCTCTATCCCAAAGGAATCGAAATCAAACCTGAAAGCGAACTCAAATCCCTCATCGAAAAGTACAATGTTGACCTCGTGGTTCTTTCTTACAGTGACATCCCCTACGAAGAGGTGATGCATAAGGCCGCCCAAGTCAACGCCATAGGTGCAGACTTTATGCTGATGGGCGCAAACAATACTACCATCAAAACTACCAAACCTCTGGTCACCGTATGTGCCACCCGTACCGGTTGCGGAAAATCCCAGACTACCCGTACAGTGGTGAAAGCCCTTAAGGAACGCGGACTGAAGGTGGTTTCCATCCGTCATCCCATGCCTTATGGCGATCTTGTAAAGCAGAAAGTTCAGCGTTTTGCAGAAATTGCTGATCTTAAAAAACACAAATGCACCATCGAAGAGATGGAAGAATATGAGCCGCATATCGAGATGGGCAGCATTATCTACTCTGGCGTAGATTATGAAGCCATCGTGCGTGAAGCAGAGAAAGAAGCCGACGTCATTATCTGGGACGGCGGAAATAACGACATTCCTTTCTACTGCTCAGACGAAATGGTCCGCATAGTAGTGGTAGATCCACACCGTCCTGGTGATGAGATCAGCTACTATCCCGGCGAGACCAACGTTCTGATGGCAGACGTAGTAGTGATCAACAAAATCGACAGTGCTGACCTGGATGATATCAACGAAGTGCGTGAAAACGTCCGTGCTATCAATCCCACTGCCAAGATCATCGACGCCGCTTCTCCGCTATTTGTAGATCATCCTGAAATGATTACCGGTAAAAACGTACTCGTAGTGGAAGACGGTCCTACTCTCACTCATGGTGAGATGGCCTTTGGTGCCGGCACCATTGCTGCGATCAAATATGGCTGTGAAGACCTTGTGGACCCCCGTCCCTGGATCGTAGGTGAGATTAAGGAAACCTTTGAAGATTATCCCGAGATCGGCAACCTGCTCCCCGCCATGGGTTACAGTGCCCAGCAGATCAAAGACCTGGAGAAGACCATCAATGCAGTAGAATGTGATTCTGTAGTGATCGGCACTCCTATCGATCTTCGCCGCATCGTGACGATCACAAAGCCCGCCTGCCGGGTTCAATATGAACTGCAGGAAATTGGCGAGCCTACTATCAAAGACGTGCTGAAGGACTTTGCCATCCCAAAGAAAGCAGCTCCCAAAACCACTAAAAAAGCCACTTCTAAGAAGAAATAATAAGAAGTAGTATAAGATACAATACACACGCCGGGAGTGAGCTTATCTGCTCATTCCCGGCTTTTTTTAAATAACAAAAAAGGATGAACAGATGAAAAAGACAGCAGTTCTGGCCTTGGGTGGCAATGCCATCATCAAGG
>JALNWR010000152.1 GCA_023230795.1 Candidatus Cloacimonadota bacterium | reverse complement strand
TCTTTATCTCCGAATCTGTCTGCGGGCCCTACAGCGGACTTTTGGTTTATTCTCCCCAAAGTCAGGTGCAGATTGGGGATCGCATCCGCATCAGCGGGACAGTTCGGGAAACCTTTGGGATGACCAGCCTGCAGGATATCACTGCACTCAGCATTGTCGAACGAGATCATCCTCTGCCGCATCCCGTGAATCTGACCACCGCCCAGCTCACCAGGGCCGTGGAAGCTGAAGCCTATGAAGGAGTCTATGCCAGAGTGCTCTCGGTGAGCAGCGCATCTCGCTCACGTAGTAACAGCCGTTTCATGATCAACGATGGCACCGGTATGTGTGCTGTGCTTCTGGGCAGTTTTGCCCATAGTGCTCCTGCCAGCAGCAAGAATATAGCTACCCAATTTTCCAGTATCACCGGCATTGTGGCTTTCAGTTTCGGCGAATTTTCCCTAAACCCCATAACAAATTCAGACATTGTAGTCAACCAGCCGCTATCCGTAAAAAGCCGCAGCTGGGGTAGAATCAAATCCATCTATAAGTAAAACGAGGTTAAAAGATGAAAAAATTTTGGAAAACAATACTCTTATTAGGCGGAACAGCTGTTGCCGCACATTTCGGTCTGAAAGCTTACCGTCGCATCAATGGTATCGTAAAACTTGCAAAATCTCTGCCGGAATTTCTGGCAAATGTCTATGGTGAAACTCCGCAGCTTAACCTTAATCAAGGCATAGGCCACATCACCATCAAGATCGGGTTTAGCCAGGAAATCCTGGATAAACACGATGACATCGAAAATACTGTCCGTGAATATATCGACGACTTTTACCCTGAAGTAGCCAAGTGCTCTGTGGAAGTAGATCTCCACGTCAAAGGCGAAGAAGGCGAAGATGAATCTGAGCTGGATGAAGCCTATGAAGAACCCAAGCAGAAGACTGAAGACGTCCTTGATCCCGAGGATAAATAGCTTTATTTTTCTGATCTGATGCCCATTTTAGGTGAAGCTCCCCGCTTCACCTTTTTCTTTTCAACTTTTTATGGCTTTCAAAGGCCAAGCCACTTATATTCTCTATAAATAAGATAATATCCAGGAGGATACCCATGAAAGTAGTACACTATGATAAAGTGGAACTTGAAGATGTAAATATTGAAGGCGCTAAAGGCGCTAAGATACGTTGGTTGATCGCTCAAAAAGATGGCGCTCCTAATTTCGCAATGCGGATGTTCGAAGTGGAACCCGGCGGTCACACTCCCTTTCACGAACATGAATGGGAACATGAGATGTATATACTCTATGGCAAAGGCGCAGTAGTAACCGAACGCGGCGATATCCCCTTTGGCGTAAATGATGTCCTGTATATAGATCCCAAAATGAAACACTCATTCAAAAATACCGGCGAAGATACCCTCAGATTTCTTTGCCTGGTCCCTCATAAACAGCCAGAAACCAAGAAAAGCATGAATCCCTTTGCCGATGAAGAAGCCAACGACTGTTAAGGAAGCTTCATGAATAAAACCAATAAAGAATATCTATACAAGCTACTCAAGGTGGCCTCTCCTTCCGGTTTTGAGACCCAGGCTCAGGAAATCACCCGCAACTATCTCAAAGGCAGCTGTGACGATATCTCCAGCGATATAAACGGTAACCTAATCGCCTTCAAACGCGGTAGCGGAGAAATAAAAGTAATGTTGGTGGGGCATGCCGATGAAGTCGGTTTCATGATAAACCACATCGATGATAATGGCTATCTGTATGTGAAGTCTCTGGGCGGGTTCGACGTGAATCTCTTGCCCGGCCTGAGGCTGGATATCCATCACGAAGGAAAAGTGGTGCGTGGCATCATCGGCAAAAATCCCCCGCACATGTCCCGCGGGGATACAGACACGCCCAAGCTTAAGATGGAAGATATCTGGATCGACATCGGTGCCAAAGACAAAGATGATGCTCTAAAAAAAGTCTCCATCGGTGATCCCATCACCTTCCGTAGTGAGATAGAAGAGCTCTCGGATGATATCATCGTCAGCAAGGCCACCGATAACAAGGTGGGAGTCTATGTGGCGGCAGCCGTGATGAAGGCCCTGGCCAAGACACCGCTGGTGGCAAATTACTATGCCGTGGCCTCCGTGGGCGAAGAAACTACCATGAAAGGGGCACAAACCAGCTCTTACAAAATTGAGCCCGATATCGCCATCGCGGTGGATGTGACCTTTAGCTCGGATACCCCCGGGGTGGATAAACGCAAGTTTGGCGATGTCAGCCTGGGCAAAGGCCCGGTTCTCGCCTTGGGTGCTGCAGTGCATCCCAGGCTCAACCAAGATTTGCAAGACCTAGCCAAAAAGCATAAAATCCCGCTCCAGTTAGAAATCGCCCCCGGCCGCACCGGTACGGATGCCGATGCCATCCACGCCCAAAGAAGCGGCGTGGCCACGGTCGTTTTGAGCATCCCCAATCGCTATATGCACTCTCCCAATGAGATCATAAACCTAAACGATCTGGAAAATGCCGTAAAGCTGCTCACCGAGTTCGTCAAAACCATCGATGATAAAACGGATCTGAGCAGGTAAAGAAAGCCTTTTCCCAGATAGATAAGGGCTGAGCACAGGAGAAAGCCTTTGAGCTTTCTCCTCTTAGCCACAAACTGCTATGCAGGATCATAAGTCCCGCGGCTTTTTTGCCCTGGACTCGATTTTAACGAAGGTTCGACTCGAGTTAAAGACAAGTGAAAAGCGAATCAGCTGCAGAAGCAAGGCATGATCTTGTGCCTGGCCTGCCTCATTTTTCGCTATACTGTGATGAGGAATGCTTTCCCTTGATCCCTAATGCCTGGTAGTGAAAGACATAGAAGCTATTTCCAGCGATACTTGCCCAAGCTGCCCCGAATGGCGTAATAGATGAATTGCAGGGGAAAGACAAATATCTGCGGGAAGTACAGAATGCCGATATGAGTCTTGTGAGCCATGGCCAGATGGGATTGGCTGAGATACAGCTCGGTAAAAAATTTGGCAAAAACCATGCTCAGCAGCAAGATATCCCCACTCCCGGTAAACAGCCTGATCAAGGCCACATAAAACGCTGCAAAATAGACAAATATAAAGACGGAAAGAGTCTTTATGTAGGGCGGGTGATAGCGGAATTTCGAAGCGCGCCGAATGTTTTTATGATACAGTTTCAACAGGTTCTTGCCTTCATAGCAATCAACCTGCATCAATGGAGCAGGATTGTAAACCGCTTTACGGATATAGGGCATCATCTTGATCAAGAGCAGATCATCGTCCCCGCTGGCGATATTACTGATGCCTTCGAAACCGCCTGCTTTATTAAAGAGAGATTTTCGATAAATCATATTGCAGGCAGAGGCAGTGATGGGTTTTTTCCAGCCCAATCCCGCCGCAGCCAAAGCATAGTAAATACTGCGCTCAAAATTGATGAGCCGAAGATCGGTATCCCCCACATAGCGATAGATCGTGGAATAGCCCAAAATATAGTCCAGATCCGGCCTCATCACGCGAGTAATTCCCAGCAGCCACGTGGGCGAAAGCTGGCAATCCGCATCCGTAAATGCCAATACATCATACTGTGCGGCCTCTATCCCCTTCTGCAAGGCGGCTTTTTTGCCGATATAACCGGGAATGCTGTCCTGCCAATCGATGACCTTGATCCCGAATTGACCCTCCCAATTCCTTAATATCTTCAGGCTATCGTCGGTGGAATGGTCATTTACGATAATCACTTCATAATCTGCATCGATGCTCTCCAGCTGAGCTAAAGATGTCAGCAAACCGGGCAGATTGTGGGCTTCATTTTTGGCGGCAATGATCACCGAGATGGGCTCCGGCTCGGAAGGCACATTGGTATCCTGAGGCAGGCTACGTCTCAGCCCTATTTTCACCCAGATCAGAAAGTACAAATAAGCCAGGCTCAGGACGGCAAAGATAATACTAAAGATCAGACCAACCTCGCTTCAGTTTCGTCTATAAAACTTGCCAATTCAGGGTTTTCTTTTTTAAGATCGTCTATGGTTTTGCGTACAATATCTACTTTGGTAGGGGCTTCACCTTGCTCCAATTCCAGATTGATATGAAGAGGCTGGCCAAATACATCTTCAAGTATCTCTTCGATGCGCTCCAGATTGTTTTTGAGCATGCCGATATCGGTCTGGGTCTTGAGCTTGAGGTTCATCGCATTAGCGCTGAGATTGATCAGCTCTGCATTCTGAAATGCCAAACCGGCGACTTTGCTGATCTTCTTGATCCTGCTGGCCAGTGCATCCCAATTTTGACGCAGAGCATCTTCGCTAAGCTCAAGCTTCTTGATTTCGGGCTGCTCATGAGTCTTGGAATGGCGCAAAGGGGCTTTGGCAGTGGAGCTATCAGCAGCTTTATCTGCCAGCGGGGAAGCCTTATCCCCATGGCGGATGCCGGTGGGGGTATCAGCGGATTTACCTGGCATCGGAGCGGCCATCATCCCAGGGCTGAAGCCGGTGGATTTCAGGCTCGCAATCAGCTCGCTGATCTCATTGATCTCATCCAGACGTGAGAGCTTGATCATCATCGCTTCTATAAGCAAATAGGGGTTGTTGCTGAGCCGGATGTCGGTCTTGGTCTGCATGAGTTGGCTCATGATGTAAAGCAGATCGTTTTGGCTGAAGCTCTGGGCTACTTCCTCAAAAAGCGGCATCTCATCAGGGCTGATATCTTTGATCTTGATGCCCAATTTGCTAAGCAGCACTACTCTGAGATACTCCAGCATATTGCCGATAAACTCTTGCAGGTCTGTGCCTTCTTCAAATATATTGTGCAGTTCTATGATCAGATTCTGGCTGTCGTGCGCTTTGATCATTTGCATAAAATCGTGATAAACCTGATTTGGAATCATGCCAAAGATCTGCCGCACCTGCTCTATAGAAATATCCTCGGCACAATAGCTGATGGTCTGATCCATCAAAGATAAAGCATCACGCAATCCCCCATCGGCCTTACGGGCGATGAGATACATGGATTCATCATCCATTTTGATGCCTTCCTGCTCGCATAAATCTCTCAGTCTGGCCACTATCGCATCTACTGGAATGCGCTTGAAATCGTATCTTTGGCAACGGGAGATGATGGTGGGCAGCACCTTATGAGGCTCCGTAGTCGCAAAGATGAAGATCACGTTTTCCGGGGGTTCTTCCAGAGTCTTGAGCAAAGCATTAAACGCGTTTTTGGAGAGCATGTGCACTTCGTCTATGATATAAATCTTGTATTTGGCACCGCTGGCGGCATAGAGCAATTCGCGCTGCAATTCACGAATATCGTCCACACCGGTATTGCTGGCACCGTCAATCTCGATCACATCCGGGGATACCCCGCTGGTGATCTCCACACAATTCGTACACTTGTTACAGGGCTGAGTGGTAGGCCCTTGTTCACAATTCAGGCTTTTGGCCATGATCCGCGCCAGAGAGGTCTTCCCCACGCCGCGGGGTCCTGAGAATAAATAGGCATGGGCGATCCTTCCGGACGCGATGGCGCTCTGCAGGATCTTGGTCACATGATCCTGCGCATAAACTTCCGCGAAGTTTTGCGGCCTGTATTTGCGTGCGAGTACAATGTAGCTCATACTACCTCCAAAAGACATAGTTTTGAGCTTGCGGATTTAGGCAAGCATTTTCTGCTGGACAGAATACCGCTGTGTGCAAGACTTTGACCCGATGAGAAAATAAAAGGTCCCATAAAGGAGGATTTTTACATGAAATTAGAAGGAAAAGTGGTAATCGCTCAAGGCGGAGGACCCACTGCAGTGATCAATCAATCCCTGGTTGGAGCAGCCCTGGAAGCCCGTAAGTTTGCTCAGGTAACGCGGGTCTATGGCGCTCTGCACGGGGTGCATGGCATAGTAAATGAAGATTTTATAGACCTAACCCAGGAAACCACTCATAATCTCGAACAAGTGGCAAATACACCCTCCAGCGCTCTGCTTTCCACCCGGGTCAAACCGGATCAAGCCTATTGCAAAGAGATCTTTAAAGTGCTCAAAGCTCATGAAGTGCGCTATTTCTTCTATATAGGTGGAAACGACTCTTCGGATACGGTGAGAATAGTGAATGAAGAGGCCGAGAAAGCTGAATATGAATTCCGCGCTATTCATATTCCCAAGACTATAGACAACGACCTGGTGCTGAGCGATCATACTCCCGGATACGGCTCTGCTGCCCGCTTTGTGGCTTCTGCCTTTGCCGGAGTAAATCTGGACAATCGGGCTCTGCCAGGAGTGTATATAGGAGTGGTAATGGGGCGTCATGCCGGATTCCTGGCCGCAGCATCAGCATTGGGACAGAAGTATCCCGATGATGGGCCGCATCTGATCTATGTGCCGGAACGCTCTTTCAGCAAAGATAAATTCGTCAAAGACGTGCAAAAGGTCTATGATCTATACGGTCGCTGCGTGGTAGCTGTGTCTGAAGGAATTATGGATGCAGACGGCACTCCTGTGATCACTAAGTTGACCAAACATGTGGAGCACGATGCGCATGGCAACGTCCAGCT
>JALNWR010000151.1 GCA_023230795.1 Candidatus Cloacimonadota bacterium | reverse complement strand
TGTATAACCTGCGCGGGCAGAAGATCAGTGATTTTGCTGCTCTGAAGCCAGTGGATTCTGTGGCCCGTATCAATTGGAATGGCTCCGCTTATCAAGACCTTCCTCAAGGGATATACTTCCTCAAAGTGCAGCAAGGACATCGCAGCCACAGCCATAAATTCACCATATTACGTTGATGAAGAGGTAAAGTTTGTTTATAGATTATGCAAGAATAAAGATCAAAGCAGGACATGGCGGAGATGGAGCGGTCAGCTTCCGCCGAGAGAAATTCGTCCCCAAGGGCGGCCCGGATGGTGGAGATGGCGGCCGCGGTGGCAGCATCATAGCCATGGGCGATACGAATGCCAATACCCTGCTGAACTATCGGTATAAGAAGCTTTTTAAGGCCGAAAGCGGAGTGGCCGGATCAGGTAACCGCAAATCCGGACGCTCCGGGACAGACCTGATTCTGACTCTGCCTTTGGGCACAGAGATATTTGAGATCAAAGAAGATGGCAGCAAGGTGAAATTGGCCGACATCACCGATCATCAAGAAAGGATAGTTCTGGCCAAAGGGGGAAGGGGAGGCAAAGGGAACAGCAATTTTGCCACACCTACAAATCAAGCTCCCAGACATGCCACTATGGGCAAAAGATGTCAGGAGATAGAGCTGGAACTGGTCTTGAAACTCATGGCAGATGTGGGGCTCGTGGGCTTTCCTAATGCCGGAAAATCCACCTTACTCTCGGTGCTTTCTGCCGCTACTCCCAAGATCGCAGATTATGAATTCACCACTTTGGAGCCCATGCTGGGAGTGGTTCAGGTTACGGAATATCAACACTTTGTGATGGCGGATATCCCCGGCATCATCGAAGGTGCTCATATCGGCAAGGGGCTGGGACATCAGTTCTTGCGCCATATTCAGCGCACCAGCATACTTTTGTATCTGATCGATATCGATAGTGAAGACCCCCTGGAAGCATATCGAATCCTGAGGAATGAACTCTATCTGTATGACAGTTTTATGGACAAAAAGCCCTTCAACATCGTGCTCAGCAAAATCGATACCATCCCCGAAGAGCAGCGCGAGGCGAAAGTAGCCGAAGTGTCCAGACTCTTTGAAGAGACTACTTCACAAAAAGTGCTGGCGATCTCCTCTGTGGGCAATATCGGGCTGGATGCCCTGAAGTTTCAGCTTTACAAGCAGATTCAGGACAGCTTGTGACCCAAGAGCAATATCCGTCCTGGCTGTGCCTGAAAACCGCTCCGGAACTCCCGCTGAAGGCCTGTCTGGAACTTTTGTCGATTTATCCCAAGCCTGAAGAATATGTAGGCGTGAGCAACCATCCCGTCTATCATAGCGGGCTGCTCAAGGCCAAAACTGCAGAGCATCTCAAAGAGGGCATGCTGCCCAGGAACATGCCGCAGATCCAGCAGCTATTACGGCATCATGAGATCAAGTGCCTGTCTTATTATGAATATCCAGAGAAGCTCAGAGAGATCTTTGCTCCGCCGCTGCTGCTATATATAAGAGGAGACCTAAAGCCCATCCTGCAGCAGAAATGCCTGGCTGTGGTAGGAACCAGAAAGCCCTCTGCCTACGGCCGGGAAATGTGCCGCAAGCTGCTCGCTCCGCTGTGTGAAAGACAGGTGAGCATCATCAGCGGCCTGGCTTTGGGTATAGACACAGTGGCTCATAGTGCGGCGCTGCAAAAAGGAGCTCTCACTTTGGGAGTGCTGGCCAGCGGAGTGGATATCATCTACCCAGCCCAAAATCTGGAGCTTGCCCGTAAGATCATAGGCTCTGGTGCTTTGATCAGTGAATTTGAACCGGGAGCCAAGCCCGATCGCTGGAATTTCCCAGCCCGCAATCGCATCATCAGCGCTCTGGCCGATGCCGTATTCATCGTGGAAGGTCCGCTCAGCAGCGGTGCCTTGCTCACCGCAAAAAACGCCATCGAACAAAACCGGGATATCTGCGCTCTACCGGGGAATATCAACAGTGTCAATGCCGAAGGGCCAAATCATCTGCTCAAAAACGGCGCTGCCCTGATCTCCCAAGCCGAAGACCTGATGCACCTTCTGGATATAGATTTTGAAGAAGACGGGCAGCTGGAGATCAAAGCCTTGCTCAGCGAAGATGAACAGAAGCTTTGCGACCTTTTGAAGGTAGAGCAGAGACCGCTCAGCTTCGATGAAATCCTGGTCAAGACCGCATTCCCGATCGGTAGATTATCCACCGTATTGACGAATTTGGAGCTGAAAGGCTTGATCGCCAAAGAAGGCGGGAATACCTTTATCCTGATTTAATAGTCCAGCCGCACTGCCTTGACCCGATACATCATGTGCGAGGCTCCCAGGCCTACTCCGGCATGGGTGTATGTAGTTTGAGGATAAGGGATCGGGGCCAGGAAATAGAACTGCTCGGATGCAGTAGAGCAGCCGTTGAAATACAGGAAGTAATACTGGGGAGTAAAGCCATTTTCATCCACATTGATGGGGTCCCAGGATATCACCGCATCATTTCCCTGCATCTGGATATAGGTATTCAGCCCGGGAACTATGGAAGGACTTACTTCGATATAGTTCTGCCTGGTTTGGGTAGAGCTATTGCCCAGGGCATCGGATATGGTAAGGCTCACTGTGTATAAGCCGGGATCGTTGAAACAGTAAAGAGGATGCTGCTGGCTGCTGGTATGTCCCCCAAAATCCCAAAGCCAGGAGCTGATCGGATTTGTGCCTGCAAGGCTGAGATCGGTAAATTGAACCGTGAGCGGTGCTGCTCCGCTGGTAATATTGGCGGTAAAATTCGCCTGCCCGCCTGCTTCTAATACAGGACTCCAGCAAAAGCTCGCCCCGTTTGCGGGATAGTTTGTGCTGGTCAATGCGGCAGGGGAATTGGCAGACGTACCAGGCTGAGAATTTGCCCAGCCTCCTAAGGTCGTGCGATTGGCAAAATTCACCGCAGTGGCCGCTGGAGCTGCTCTGAGCCCGATTTCTCCGGTACAGGGATTGCCTGTCTGCATCAGTTGATAGCGAATGCAGACCTTCATACCTTGCTCTTTCAGACAGACCTGGAAATTGTAAGAATCTTCTGTGGCACCCTGGCGACGGTAGTGTTTCCATTGCACGATCAATTCACGATCAGGCGCTGCACCCTGCTGCGTAATGCGGATTGATGAGCCAGTCTGAGCCTGAAGGTCTCTGCCAAATCCGGCGATTCTGGCAATCAAGATTTCATTGGGATGATCGTCTGTCTGAGAAGCCAGAGGGCTATGAATGCTCTGGGAGCTCATGTTTATCGCGTTTGAACCAAAGCTGGAATCCCCCAAAGCCAGCCAGCCATTGGCATTGATGCCCACCTTATCGAAGCTGTGGCCGGCAAAAAGGAAATCAAAGCCGATGGGAAAACCTGCTCCGATGGTGGTATAACCTCCAGCAGGGTTGGACGGATTGACAAAGAATTGGTCGTCGGTACTTTCATTGCCCAAAAGGGTTCCCTCTGTGATTTCAATATATGGGTTTACGCTATAGCTAAAGCTGTATTCAGACAGAGTGTTCTGTCCCCATAAAGCTAAGATGCAAAGTAGAAAAGCGAGCAGAATTACGTTCTTTTTCATGATGAACCTCATTTATTCAGGGTATAGTAAAAGCTGATATTGATTATCTTGGGCAGCATGCTGCTATTTCAGGCCCAATTCACTGATTTTGCGGGAGAGATTGCTTTGCTGCAGGCCCAGAGCGGCGGCGGTTTTGCTGATATTACCACCGAAGCGTTCTAATTGCCGTCCCAGATAGCGAATCTCAAATTCCCGCTTTTTATCCTGAAAACTGGCAGTTTCTTCCCAAAAGAGGGCAGCATCGTTTGTGGCAGTTCCGGCATCCGGCAAAAGAGGCTGGATGTCTTCTGCCTCAAGGATTTCCTTATCGCATAGCAGGTAGATACGTTCCATGATGTTTTTGAGTTCGCGCACGTTGCCGGGGTAGCTTTGTCGCTGCATTTTTTGCAAAGCGGAAGGTTGAAATACCTTGATGCGAGTGCCCAGCTCCAGGGCCAGGTCATAGGCAAAGTGATTGATCAAAAGCGGGATGTCAGAAGTCCTGTCTCTCAAAGGCGGGCTTTGGATGGGCACCACATTCAGGCGATAGTATAGGTCTTCACGGAAAGTACCTTTTTGCACCATTTCCGGCAGGTTCTGATTCGTAGCGGCGATGATTCTGGCGTCTATCCGGTGGGTTTGATTGCTGCCCACACGCTCAAATTCTCCTTCCTGGATCACACGCAGAATCTTGGCCTGCGAGGCCAGCTCCATATCCCCGATCTCATCCAGAAACAGAGTGCCGCCATCTGCCTCTTCCAGCTTGCCTTTCTTGCGGGAAGTGGCTCCGGTGAAAGCTCCTTTTTCAAAGCCAAAGAGCTCGCTTTCCACCAATTCTCGGGGGATGGCAGCGCTGTTGAACTTCACAAAGGTCTTGTCCTTGCGGCTGCTGCGGGCATGGATGAGGCGGGCGATCAATTCCTTCCCTGTGCCGCTTTCGCCATAGATCAGGATTTTGGCGTTGCTGGGCGCTACCTTGGAGATCAGCTTGTTCAGCTCGTTCATCACCGGGCTTTGGCCTATCATCCTCCAGGCGCGCTCACTATCTGCCTGCATGCGAATCAGCTTGAGGGTAAGTGCGTGAAAGTCCAGGGCTTTTTTCACCGTTATTTTGATCTTGGGCAGGGAGAGCGGTTTTTCCAAAAAGTCAAAAGCCCCCAGCTTGATTGCCTTCACTGCGCTGGAGATATTGCTATTTCCGGAGATCATGATGATGGGGGTCTGCGGCATAGTCTTTTTGATCTCTTCCAGAGCCTCGATGCCATTGCCATCCGGGAGGATTACATCCAGCAGGATCACGTCCGGATCGCTTTCTTCCAGGCCAGCCAGGCCGCTTTTGATGGTGGCGTAGCTCTGCACCTCATAGCCTTCATCTTCCAGGATGTTGGTCAGGCTGATGCGGATGTTTTTTTCATCGTCTATGATTAGTATTTTCATGTAGCCACATCATCCATGATCAGGGTAAATTCACTGCCTTCATCGGGTTTGCTCTTCACGCGGATAATGGCGTTATTGGCATCGCAGAGCCTTTTTACCAGGGCCAGACCCAGGCCGGTTCCCTTGGACTTTTTGGAGAAATAGGGCTCGAAGATGCGGGGCAGGTCTTTGCTTTCTATGCCTTTGCCCTGATCTTTGATGCAGAGCACTGCATAGCTACGTTCTTTGTACAGATGGATATCTATGGTATTATCGGTTTCCGAGGCGTCTATGGCGTTTTGCAAGATATTGGTAATTACCTGATAGAAATGGGTTTTATCAAACCTGATGACGAGCTTGTCGCTGAGCTCGAGCTTGATCTGATAGTTCTGCACATAGGATTTTACGATCTCGCGGATGGACAGGGCGGGATTGAGCTCTTCGAAATTGGGCTGATTCACTTTGGCATAGTTCGAAAAGTCCTGAGCCAGAAGCTGCAGATTCTCGATCTCCTGACTGATGATGGAGATGGATTCCGGCAATAGTTCTTTGATGCCTTCGCAGTCAGATTCCAGGCGCTCCTCCAGACGCTGAACCACCAGCTGAATGGGGGTCAAAGGATTCTTGATCTCATGCGCCAGGATGCGGGAAAGGTCTTTCCAGATCATTTCTTTTTCCGCTACCAGCAGCCGGGTCTGAGTGGTCTCAAGCTCGCGGGACATCACATTAAAAGAGTTTTTCAGCTCCCTCATCTCCGAGATGCCGGTCTCGGGCAGATGCACCGAAAAATCTCCTTGCCTGATCTGTTCTGTGGCATGTTTCAATTCCTTGAGTGGCTTGCTGATGCGACAGATTGCGAAGATAAATACGGTGGTGGAAATGACGATGATAAGCAGCAGCACCACCGAGGTAACTATCCTCGAATTTCCTAAAGCGATATTGACCACGGCTTTGGTGGAGTTAAAATCCTTCATCAGAGCTTCAGCCTTGAGGGAATCCTGTTTGCTGTGCAGCTTGATCTCTCTTAGCTGGCTGGAGAGCTCCATTTTTGCCAGGCTGTCGTGGATACTGTCATGTTTGTTTTGAAATACGTTATTTAGCAGGATCAAGCCCCCGATGGATACAATAATGAAGAGCAGGATGATCCGGGTTCGCATACCAAACTTGGGCATATTATCTCCTTATTTACTGAGCCTTTTGCAGATTGATCTGGATTTTGGCAGAGGGTTTTTTATACTTCCAGAGCACCATCAGGTCCAGTTCATTATCCATATTGTCCAGGCGCACCGTAGGCATTTCCGCCTTTACGCTTGCGGTGACGAGTCCCCAGGAGCTCTTGTAGGGCAGGCTAAAGCCATACTGCGATATCTCTTTGATGATCTGTTGCACAGAGGAGCTGCGCAGGATATTCGGGTCTCCGTCTTTGCGCAGCACATAGATTCCGGAGACGGGATCGTAACTAACCAGATGTCTGAGCTGCTGATTTACCACCGTGCGATTTCCGCTCTTGATACTCAGCGTAAAATACACCGGGATGGTAGCGGAAGAGGCAAAGATGCT
>JALNWR010000150.1 GCA_023230795.1 Candidatus Cloacimonadota bacterium | reverse complement strand
ATCTGAAATGGCGTCCCTACAGGACTCAGACCTTTGTGGTTGTGTGTTTTCTATCTGAAATATCGTCCCTACAGGACTCTTAGTTATTGTGTAGCTGTAGCTTTCTATCTGAAATTCCGTCAATGGGACTCGGATTAGAAGCATATTCAGTCGGAATCAATAATCTTAAGTGCTAAAGATATAAACTGAAATATATGGACATGGATGCAAGCTAAGATAAAGCCAATGAATTTATTATCAAAAGAATAGCTCAATATTTTGGGGGAATGTCTTAAATCTTGTACAGGCATTTTCTGCATTCTTTCAGATCCTGATTTCCCTTCAGAATCTCCATCCCGTAACTTGCAGTGTCCCTTCCTTATTGCTTGCCCTGCATATAACGTGCATATAAGAGTATTTATTACTGCTATTTCCACGATATATCCACGACATCAAACGGGAGAGACAGCTTTAGCAGAACTAGATGCTTTTCAATATTTTGCGCATAATGTCGTACTGCATAAGCGACTACATCGTTTCATCTATTCATATTAAGTGGATTTTTCCAAGAAGAGCTCTGAATTCATCGGTGTGCACAATTATCGGCCGATTTCAAATACTTGTTCAGGATGAAGACCTGAAAAATTCCGCCTCATCCTAATCATAGCTAAAGTGCATTATAACATGCATATAGCCTAAAATATTGCTTTTTTATCTTGACAGATCATCCACCAGATATCACTGTCACCGGAAATACTAAAGAAGAAAGAAACAAGGAAAATATGAGAAAATTCAGGAACAAACTTCTGATCACCGCTTTGGGATTGCAAGTCCTCTTGATAGGGCCTGTGATCGCGGAGTCCGTGACAGGAATAGGCAGTGAGGAGATCAGCCAGGATCAAGCAGCGCTGGTCTTGGATTCACTTCACGTGCAGGAACCCCCGGGGAATAGGCCTCAGGCCATGGTAGCATCATACTATGGTAGTTATTTTCATGGTCGCAAGACCGCAAGTGGTGAAATATTTAACCAGTATGCGATGACTTGCGCCCACAAAAGCCTCCCCTTTGATACCAAATTGATTGTAAACAACCCCCGCAACGGCAAATCGGTAGAAGTTCGCGTAAATGATCGCGGGCCTTATCCTCCCGGCAGAGACATTGATCTCTCCTTTGCTGCTGCCAAAGAGATCGGGCTCATACGTCCCGGTGTGGCTGAAGTAGAAGTTTACGTGCTTCATTCCGAGAATAGTGAAAACAAAAAAGATATAGCCAGCAACTAAAACAAATTTGCGAATCTCCCTCCCCCAAAGATAACCCTCGCATGAAACCCTTCCCTTTGAGAATCTCCTCCAAAGTTCGCCAAGCTATAGATACGGGTAAACCGGTTTTGGCTTTGGAATCTACCGTGATTACCCACGGCCTGCCTTATCCGCAAAATCTTGAGTATCTCACCGATATGGAAACAGAAGCGGAAAAGCAGGGGGTAACTCCCGCCACTATCTGCGTGCTGAACGGACAGGCTTTGATCGGCCTTGAACAGCAGGACATCGATTTATTGAGGACAAAGGTGACGGGCAAAGAAGAGATCATGAAGCTTAATCTGCGGGATTTGGGCCTGGCGCTTGCTGCGAAGAAAAGTGGCGGAACCACGGTTTCCGCTACCATGGCTTTGGCATATCAGGCGGGCATCAGGGTCTTTGCTACCGGCGGGATCGGCGGCGTGCATAGAGGCTGGCGGGATAGCAGGGATATATCTTTGGATATCAAAGCTTTGTCTGTGATTCCTATAATCGTGGTCTGTGCAGGATGTAAAGCGATTTTGGATATAGGCGCCACTCTGGAGGCTCTGGAGACAGAAGGGGTGCCGGTCTATGGTTGGCAGACCAGCGAGTTTCCCAGTTTTTACTCTCGGAAAAGCGGACATAGAGTAACTCAAATAAATAGTGCTCAAAGCGTGGTGCAGGCTTTCAATCTGATGCAGGCTCTGAAAGGGGTGCATAGCGGTATGCTGATCGCAAATCCCATTCCTGCGGAAGCCGAAATTCCTTTTGAGGAAATCGAGCCCTTCATCCAGCAAGCTATCACAGATGCCAAAAGCATTTCGGGCAAGGCTCTCACTCCCTATCTGCTGGATCATCTGGCAAAATCCACCGAGGGCAGGAGCGTAAAGGCAAATCTGGCTTTACTGCAAAACAATCTCAGGCTGGGCGCAGAGCTCGCCAAGGAAATGACATGAAAATCTTTATCTCTATAGACATGGAAGGCATCCCCGGAACCTTTAACTGGGAGCATGAGAAGATCGACCGTCCTGCTGTACGTGCCTGTATGACAGAGCATATCACTACAGCGATCAAGGCCATTTTAAGTAGCAAGCAGGCAGATACTATCACCCAGGTTGTGATCGCAGATTCGCACGCTGCCGGAGATAATCTCAGCTATGAGATCACCCGCCTGGACCCACGCATCAGTTTGATCAGCGGAGACCCCCGTCCGGAGTATATGATGCCCGGCTTTGATGACAGCTACGCTATGGTCTTTCTTTTGGGATATCACGCCGGAACCGGAGCCCTGAAAGGCAATATGGACCACACCTATTCCAATAGCCGGATTCAGAAGATCTGGATCAATGGCCAGCCGATGAACGAGGCGCTGATAAACGCAGCTTATGCAGGTTATCACAAGGTTCCCGTGGCTGTAGTGAGCGGAGACCTGGCTTTGAGAAGCGAGCTTATGCCCCAAATGCCATGGTTGGAATATGTGACTACAAAAGAAGGCCTCAGCAAGTTTGCCGCCAAAAGCTATTCCGTCCTACAGGTAAACGAAGAATTGAGCCAGAAGATACACTCCGCTTTGGGAAAAAAGGATTTGCCGATATTTAGCTTTGCTACGCCTTGCGAGCTGAAGATAGAATTGCACTCCACCGCGATGGCGGATGTGGCCTGTTTGATGCCTGATGTACAGCGTTTGGATGGAAAAGCCATCAGCTATAGCCATAGCGATTTTAAGGTGCTCTTTAACGCTCTGATGGCTTTAGTTACCCTGGCTTCGAGCGTGGGAATCTGAGTTCTTTTTATCCTGCCATAAAGTAGAAAAGTATCCACAAATCAGAGCGTACGGGACTTAAACTTGCTAAGATAGCGATAAATCCATTGACATAATTTCTCTATCCAGCATTTTAGCATGCTGTCGTATATCTTTTGTTTTTTGTTTTCACAAAATCTTATTTGAGCGGGGATTATGCCGAATAGTGCGAATACTGACCTCACCCTGGTAGTGGACATTGGGAATTCCAATATGGTCTGCGCTGTGTATGAACAGGATATACAGAAGAATCGATATCGGATAAAAACCGATCCCGATTCTACGGTGGATGACCTATATAGTAGCTTTGAGGCTGCGATGAGCGACTACTCTCTTAGAGAGTTTAAATATGTGGCCTTAGGGTCCGTTGTGCCCAAAATGGGCAAGATTTTCAAGGCTATGATTCAGACTCGCTCCAGTGCGAAAGTCTATGAGATAACCGGGCTTTCTCCGCTGGGACTGCGATATCTTATCAAGGATCCTTCTTTGGTGGGTGCAGACTTGGTTGGCAATGCTTTTGCAGCCTGGAAAAAGTACCATGGCTCTACTCTGGTGGTAGATTTGGGTACAGCTACCACTATCCAATTGATCGACAAAGACGGGCTTTATGCGGGAGTGGTCATCGCCCCGGGGATCATGACAGCTGCAAGTCACCTTTTTGAAAAAGCAGCACTGCTGAGCAACGTGGTCTTGCAGGCACCTTCGCAGCTTTTGGGGAATACCACCCGCGATGCGCTGCTCTCAGGAATCATTACCGGGCATGCCCTGATGTTGAGAGGTTTTATTTCGGAAATCAAAGTAAACTATGCACAGTACGGGCCTTTTCAAACAGTACTTTCAGGAGGTCTGGCCAACGTAATCGCCCCAATGTGCTCCACCGACTATATAGTGGATCAAAACCTCACTCTGGATGGCTTTTATCTGGCTATGAAGAGTTTGATTCAAAACGAATCAAAATAATGTATGCATAAACGCTGGCTATTGCTTTTGACCCTTATCCCGGTTCTATTGGGAGCCGAGACCTTTGGCCCCAGGCTTTATATCCAGGGGTATCAGCCCCTCGTGCACAACCGCGTGGATATATACAAGCTTGATAAGGGCTTAAACGTCTATAGGCAAAAGCCATACGCCATCCCTGCCCTGGAGATCAGCCGCAAAGAAGAGGTTGATTTTGCTACGCAGCGAGTGATAGTCTTTACCCTGGTAGAAGGCCTCAATCTGCATCCGCCGGTTCCACTCAGTTTTGATCAATACCTGAGCAATATGCAGCGATATACTTTCCGCAAATCACTGAATGCCAGAGTCAAGGAATATACCAGTACAGCCGAAACCGCCACCAGCGGGCTAATCGGAGAATTTGTATTGGACTTGCCATCCATAGCCTTACCCCGGGGGGTGCAAAAAGTGCTGGGCAGCGGATCCAGCCGTTTGAATCTGGATGGCACGCAAAAGGTTACACTTCAGGTTAGCAGTACCAAGCGCAAGCAGATACCCATCTACGAGACCGGAAGTCGTAGCACCTTCGATATCAAGATGGAGCAAGAAACGAATCTGCGGCTCACCGGCACCATCGGTGACAAGATATCGGTAAATCTAAAATACAATTCCAATCAGGATGAACAGCTTTTTGACCCCAATAATGTGAACCTCAAATACACCGGCGATGAAGATGAAATAGTGCAATCCATCGAAGCGGGTAATATCACGCTGGCGCTTTCCGGCAGTCGCTACATCAGCTATTCCACCAGCTCGCAAGGACTTTTTGGGGTGACCAGTAAGTTCAAGTATGGAGATCTGGACCTCACCGTAATCGCTTCCAAAGAAGAAGGCCAGAAAAATACCATGAGTTATGTAGGAAAGGCTCAGGCGGATAGCGTGATTTTCCGCAGCAGAGATTACGCGGCCAGGACTATGTACTATCTGCATGATCCTTATGAACTATATGAGATTTATGACGAAAGCAATATTGGCGCCATGCCTCGGGGATGGATCAACAACGCCGTAATGACAGATCCTTCCGGGGCCTGGATGATCAATAACGCCAATTTCTTGCCTGAATATGGCACGGTGCGTCTCTTCATGGATGATTCCATCGTGTCAAACAACTTTGCCTTTGCTCCCGGGGATACTATCTTCTTTAATGAGTATGACAGTTACATACCTTATTACGATGAATTGATCGAGGGCACGGATTTCATTACCGATTACGATGCAGGCTTTATCACGGTGTTAAAAGCTATAGATCGCCGTACTACCCTGGCTGTGATGTATGACCGCAGGGATGGGATTGAGGTGCGCTCAGAGGACTATTTTACCGAAGGGCAATTGCCGGATAACGAGCTCATCTATCCCTTTGTGATCAGGCGGCGCAATCAGGAATATGATCCTGACGATCCCAACAACGTCTGGCATTACCAGATGCGTAACGTCTATAACATGAATAAAACCAATATCAAGAGCGAAGGCTTCCGTCTGGATGTTTATACCCGCAATGTGGATAATACCCGCAATTACAATCTGCCGGACAGCCTGAATACCGGGCAGTTTATCACCTATATGGATTATCTGAGGTTGGATAGCACCGGAGATGGGTTGATCAATGGAGATGATGCCACGATCAATCTTTCTGCCGGCCTGGTCATCTTTCCCTTCATAGAGCCCTTCAAGCCTCTGGGAGACGGCATATTATACGAAGAGGAAAATGAAAGCATCAGCTATCAGGACATCAGCTTTTACCTTTCGGTAAAGGGGAAGATAGGTCGTGACGCTATAGACCTCTCGCAAAGCGGCATCTTAAAGGGTAGTGTGCGGGTGAAGGTAAATGGTCTGGAACAGAAGGAAAATACAGATTATCTGGTGGATTACGACTTTGGCAGGATCACGTTTTTGACCCCGGCCGGCAAAGACCCGGATGCCAAGATCGAGATAGATTATGAGAGCAGGTCTATGTTTGATGTAGCCCGCAAGACTCTGGCGGGAATGAGGGCAGATTGGGAGATCACGGATTTTGCCAAAGTGGGTGGAACCCTGATCTACCGCTCTGAGACAGTAGCAGATAAACGGCCGCGCATCGGTAATGAAAATATCGAAATGTGGATGGCCAATGTTGATGGTAAACTGGGCTTCAAGCCAGCTTTTATCACTCGCTTCATCGATGCCATGCCCCTGATCTCCACTACTAAAGAAAGTGAGATAAACCTTAGCGGGGAGATAGCTTATACCATACCCAATATCTATGGCGATTCTGAAAGCAAAAAGAAGATCGCATATGTAGATGATATGGAATCAATCATAGATTCCTATCCTCTGGGCATCACCTTCTCTACCTGGGTGCGTGGCAGCAAGCCATTTGGCACTTCACTGGCCAAAGGTAAGATGAATTGGTACAATCCCAAAAACATCCGCCGCGAGCAGATAGAAGACCCTTCCACCCTCACCGAGAGAGAGCGCAGAGAAACCGCCACTGTGCTGGCTCTGAGGCACTGGCCCAGCAGTCTCTACATACCCGGAAGCGGAGTGCAAAGCTGGAGCGGGGTGATGAAATAT
>JALNWR010000149.1 GCA_023230795.1 Candidatus Cloacimonadota bacterium | reverse complement strand
TCCAGCATTAATGTCCTTCCAATCCGAGTCCCATCGGGACGCCATTTTAGATAGCATCCTACAGCTACACAAGGTTATAGAGTCCTGTAGGGACGGCATTTCAGATAGCAAACACCGACCAGTCCATAATCAGACTCTCGTAAAATCATATATTCGATTCAGATAATATTTCTTGACATGATTTATAGCACTCGTAGAGTGTAAATAGTTTAATGGTCAGTCTGATGTACAAGCCAGACTCAGGAACCCGGGATAGACCAGCTGTCATGATCTGTTATACATGTCTGACCGATCAAGCTGCTATAAATTAACCAAGAACAATACAGGAGGCATCATGCAAGAACAGTCGGTTTATCCGGTTCGACTCAGCAATTTGCCCAGTATGTTTCAGTATTTACGATGCATCACCGTTTTATAGGAGGAATCCATGAAAAACTTTTCGCAATTGTTACTTATCTTACTCTTAATCCTGAGCTTGGGATCTCTTGCTGCCCTAAATCAAATGGAGTTACTCACCAGCATGACCGGTGAGTTCTACGGTAGCTATTTTGGCTATTCGCTGGTATCCATGGATTTCAATGGTGATGGTTATGATGATTTGATCGTTCATTCTATAGCCTGGAATCCGGATGGGGTTTACGGCCAACACGGAACCAATGGGTGGGGCAAGACCTATTGTTATTGGGGAGGCCCGGATTTTGACAATGTTGCAGATTTAACTTTTACGGGGACTCATCATGGTGGTTACAACGGACCTCTACGTAATGCCGGTGATGTAAACGGAGATGGTTATGATGATTTGCTTGCTTACAATTATGAAAATCTGATCACATCCGGGATCTTTTTCGGAGGTCCCAACCCATCGGTTGTTCCGGACATTCTCATCACCAAACCTGAGAATCTTATCTATAGTATGGGTGCTTATCCCCTGGGGGATATTACGGGGGACGGGAAGGCGGATATTGCTTTGCATGTAGAAGTAAGAGCGAAGCTATCCTATCCGGTCTTCTATATCTGGACAGGTGAAGATCAGCCATGGTACGAGGTGATGTCTAACTTCAATGGGAACTTTATGGCTACCTACGGAGTAGGGGACGTGAACAATGATGGGATAGATGATTTTGGAATCAATTATGGGATTCCCGGAGGAGAATGGGAAGATAGAAGATTTGTCCTTTATTATGGGAGTCAGAACTTTCCACAGCTTGACAGCCTGGTAATAGCCGCGAATACTAACCCTGAATTGGGGGGACACGGCTTTAATCCTGTGGGTGATGTTAATGGTGACGGAATCGCAGATTTTCTAACCATGAATAATCACATCTGGTATGGAGGAGACAGTATCGTCGCAGATCCGGATCTTGCCCTGATATACAGAACCGAATGGCATGATTGGTCAAGCATGCTCTACTGTAAAATACCCCATTGTACTTATGGAGATTTCAATGGGGACGGATATGACGATGTGGTAGGCTCTAATTATGGCGCTTACTACTACGAAGGCGAGGTGGGGATATGGCTGGGTAGCGCTAATATGGATCCCAATTGTGATCTCTATCTCAGACCACCGCAGTTTCACAATACCGAACAATTTGGTTGGGATAAGGCAGCGGGCGATTTCAACGCCGATGGCCTGTGTGATCTTGCCATCTCTTTCCCGAGTGATTATGCCGTGCCCCAATGGTCAGAAGGGACTGTGTTTGTGTATTCCGGCAATGCAGATATGGTCGCCAATGAAGATCAATTGATTACTAAGCCTGAGTCATGCGATTGGGAGATAAGCCTTTATCCAAGTCCTTTTGCCAGAGGACAAGGAGTATATATAGATTTTATTGGGGCGGATTACAAACAAGCGACAGGAGTCAATCTGGATGTTTATAATCTGAAGGGGCAAAAGGTAAGAAGCTTAGATGGAATAAGTACCGGTAGCACTTACCAATTGCCGGAGAATCTCACGTCAAGTCTAAATTCGGGGATGTATATCATTGCCGTAAAACAAGGGCAGAAAACCCTCTATACCAGGAAAATCTGTATTATCAAATAGGAGAGATTAAGTGAAGAAGATCTTTATTATTGTTGTGATGACAGCATTAGCTGTCCTGCTGTCTGCCAGCGAGTTTCAGCTGGGACTTATTCATACATCTTTAACAGTACATGGAATAATTCTCACAAGGATATTCTGTGTAATGGGATGAATGATCTGGGATATAACACAAATATAATGAAAGCTTTTAATGTATTAAACACAGAACTTTACGATACCATGAGAAACAACGGTCTAAATGCGATAGTGATTGACGGTGCCTGGGATCCCGCTACCGGAGCAAGTGGTTTCGCACCTCTTACCACAGCTTGCTATCATAAGTTTGAGGCTGAGTTTGTAGATGAGGATAATATTTCTTCTACTGATGCCACTGATAGTAGATTCTGGTATGGCACGCGAAGCGAATTCCTGCCAAATCCAAACCAAAGATACGGTATAAAACAACCAAACCAAGATGCTTCTAATGGTTATGTATGGAGATATTCACCAGTACAGGCTCCCCCAGGAGGAGTGCCACCAATTCCTGGTGTACATTCTGGATTTGCTTACACAAATCTTACTTACCGATGGCAGTATAGAGATGAAGCTAATAATACGGCCACGACGAGGGTGGGCAAGGAGTTTAGAGTATATAAGTATTCCAATAACTATGCGGGCAACTATTTCTACATCAGCTTTAAACTGAAGTATGATCTTGCCAATTTACAAGACCTGCCGGATAATACAGTTCTTCTGGAGTTCATGCCAAGCGGTTACCAGTATTCGGGTAGCGGGCACAGTCAAACTGGCACTCCGCTTAATCATACTAATGGCACTCAATCAGGCAATGTGACATACCTTACAAAAGGGAATTACAACAGCTACCCGGTTGATTACTATGGATTTATAATGGTAGAACTTGTAATTAGCTACGCAGACCTATTGGCAAGTGGGCTGATGATTGATGAAGTGCCATCTTCATCACGTTGGTTGCTTGTAAACTTAAATCCGGTAGTTAAGTACTACGATTATGACGATTTCTTATTAGACTACATAGAGTATGAAGATCACATGCATCGTGAAATGATGCAAAATTACAATACAGGATTCTCCAGTGGCATTACCCAACGGCTGAATACCCTTATCCCTGCCGGATACGAAGATATGGTAACCAACATTTACACGATGGATGAACCCTTCCAACCTCATTTCGATTCCTATAAAAGAGTACAAACAAAGCTTCAGGAAGATGGAATAGAACCATTAACAGCCATTTACGACATGCATTTCAGGAAATACCAAATGAATAGTGCTGCACCAAAATTTTATGATCACATCGATAACTTTAAGAAGAGTGCAAATCCAAGCATAATAATGCCCGACATATATCCCATCAGAGCCGACTATGTGTACCAGAACTGGAACGCAGGAGTTGATGATCTAAACTACGAGAACAGCCTGCAGTGGATGCTGGATAACAAGCTGATTGCCGGGTATCTTTCGGCCAAACACAGGGAAGCGGGTGAGCCGGACCGTCCCTTCTATCCTGTTGTTCAGACCTTTGGGCATTGGAACAGAAATGTATGGAACTCCTGGATTTTACCCCCTGCCAATATGATTAAGATGTTGCAGTATCTTCCACTGTGTTTTGACGCCGATGGAATATTCAATTACCGATTGTACGGTTTACAGAAAGTACACGGAGGAGAGGTGCTTGGTGATTATGCCGCTTTTAATGCGCAAGTATATGTCTCAAGCTTTAGTGCTCCCGACCCTTCGCAGGATTCTTATGGTACTCCCACTGTGTTTCCTCCTGTTTATAACGCAATACAGGAAGCAAATGCGAAGATCAATGTTTATACTACGTATTTAAAAGGTAATAACACGACGTGGCAAGGATCAAACACAATCAACGTGAATAGTGCAACATCTGGCGTCAGTTTAGCCCAGATGCATATGTCCGAGATTGATGTCTGTGAGCCTGAACCGGGAGAACCAGCAGGACCGTATGATGGCTTTGTCCAATGTGGATACTATCTTGATGGATCTGGCTTACCGTTTTTCATGGTAGTTAATCGCCGTTCAAACTATTTTGAGCCTTACGGCAGCATTCAGCATCCGAATATGGTCCCAGTAACGGCTTACAACTCGTGTTTCCCCGCTTTCAGCGCACAGCAGGTGGAATTTACTCCTGCTGCATCGGCCCATGCCTTGTTTGGGACTAATCTTGCTTTGTATGATCCTTATGATGGCACAATTTATCCTACGGAAGATCTACAAAGCCGGGTAACTCTTGAGCCTGGTGATGGGAGACTCCTGCAAATGTATTCTACCTTACCGGCAGTAGTCTCCGGAACTAATGCCATGCTGAATAGAGGTATTATCGATGGGAATATTGTTCTTGAACAAGGTTCATCTGTAACTGTTGGAAATGGGACCATTATTAATATCACACCCAATTCTCAGATCACAGTCAGCAGCGGATCATCTTTTACCTTCCGTGGTACTGTGCATATTTCCGATAACGTAACAATCAGTGTCCTCAATGGCGGTACAGTTAACTTCCAGAACGCCACCTGTTTCTGGGGACAAGACGCCATTTTGGAAGTATCAGGTGGTAATCTGAATGTTGATGGTGTATCTTGGGACAAAGCTGCTAACGCAACAAAATGGCAGGGATTCCGAATTTGTGACAACAGCATCGCGTCTATGAACAACCTTTCTATTTCAGGCGCGCATATCAACTCCATTGTTAGCTCAAGCGCACTCATTACTGATTGTAATTTTAGCGTTCCGGCAAATGCGTATGGGTTACTTATATCCAATATCAATGCAGGACAGAGCATAAATGTGATCAACACTGAATCAGGTCATGGTTTTTCCGGCGATTCAAACTTAACGTCTAAAGGAATAACATTTGGTATCACCTATACCCCGGTTTACATTGAAAACGTGGAATTTCAAAACTTGTACTATGGGATTACCAAAACTACAACTCCTCATGCTACGGACGTAGTTTCACAGTGCCATTTTGTCAACTGCGGCACAGGTATTCGCTTAATCAATAATAAGTATGCAACCGACATTCAAGAGTGTCGCTTCACCAATAATCAGGCAGGAAAACAAGGTACGGGTATTCAGCTTGTGGCATCTTCTCCCCCGATATCATTGTGTGAGTTTACCAGTCTGTATTGCGGTGTTTTCTCTGAATATACAGTTTACGGTGGTATGGGAATGGAAACAGGTATCACTGAATCCAATTTTTACAACTGTGAAATGGGTATGGAAACCAGAAGCGCGAGTCATCGTTTGAAAGCAAATTACTTCAACCGTAACAACTCGGGTATCGTTAATCATGCTGGCTCAAACCTGAATCTTAGTCTTAATGCCAATAATGTATTCATGAATCGTAATGATAACATCAAGTTCTATGACTTTATGCCCTATGAATCAACCATCCAGCTTTTTGTTGGACACAACGATTTCTACCACTTGACCGATAACACAACCGGCTTAACGGGCGTTGATTTCTACTTTGATGCCAATTACTTCAACTTCCCCTTAACGCCAGACTATAAGATTAATGCCAGCAAAAACTGGTTCCAGGCGGATCAGGTAACCTTCAACGATGTAGCCTACCAGGATTATGTCTATGTTGATTTGTTTGATCCTTCTGCTTCCATGCCCGCTCCTCCTCCTGAGGCTGACAGGCTGTTCATAGCTCTGGATTATGAATCCCAGGGAATGTATGAATTAGCAGTAGATATGTATAAGACAATCATCGATCAGCAATTGGATGAAGAAAAAACCTACATCACAAGCGCGATAGACGGCTTGTACCGCTGCACTGCAATGATTCCGAATCCGACCTGGGAAATCACAGACTACTTCGACCTGAAAGCAGTACAATGCGCCATAGATGATCCTAACCTTAGTACCATTCTCAAAGAATACCTTGGCAAAGCATTCGTGCTGAAGAAGGAATACCAGGCTGCTGTAGATCTGATCCAAATCCGCATCGATAACCCCATCAGTGAACTCGATTCACTCAGGGCTGTACTGGATTTGGAAATAGTACTGCAAATAGCAGCTATGGAAGAAGACAAGCGTCCTATCTCAACAAAGTACACCCAATATCGATATCCTGATATCCAGGTGTTTGAAACCATGCATAGCAGCAATTGGGATAAATACATTGAAACATTAGACAAGAACGCTCAGGAAACCGCTTCTAACCTTTCACCAATACCCCAGTTGCAAAGTAACTACCCCAACCCCTTCAACCCGTCCACTACAATCGCTTACAGTCTGCCCGCCACCGGACAGGTAAGGATTTCTGTCTATAACATGAAAGGACAGAAAGTAAAAGACTTACTCAATTCTGAGATGCTTCGTGGCAAGCATAAAGTGGTTTGGGACGGTAAAGACGCCAATAACAATAACGTCAGCTCCGGCATATACTTCTTCAGACTTGAGATTAAGGGACACAGCTCAGTTCGCAAAGCGATGCTGATGAAATAATCTCTAATAACTACGTGAAGCCCGGAACAATCTTCCGGGCTTTTTTCTTGCCCCATGCGTATCAGGCGGATTT
>JALNWR010000148.1 GCA_023230795.1 Candidatus Cloacimonadota bacterium | reverse complement strand
GCCTCCGCTATCGGAGAGAACCATGCTGCAGTTGTCCATCAGCAACATGAAATCCAGATAGGCTTGCGGTGCCACGAAATTGATGTTGGCAAATTGTTTGTTCTTCATCTCTTGCAGAATCTGACGGGTGCGGGGATGCACCGGGAACACTATGCGTTTTTGCAGCGAATCCAGCGAAGTAAGGATATGCTGAAGATTTTCCTGACTATCTACATTGTAGGGGCGATGCAGGGTAAGTAGATAGTAATCCTCATCCGGGGATATTTTGAGCTCTTGCAAAACCTTGGACTGGGCTCTGGCTTTTTGTATCCCAAACTGCAGGGAATCCACCATGATATCGCCCACGAGAGTGCATTTGCTCTCCAGACCTTCACGCCGGGCATTGGCCATGGCAGTGGGGGTGGGAACCAAAAGGATGTCGCTGATGTGATCTGTAACAATGCGGTTGATCTCTTCGGGCATACTGCGGTTAAAGCTTCTGAGGCAGGCTTCCACATGGGCAATCTTGATCTGGAGTTTGGCAGCGGCCAGCGCTCCGGCCAGAGTGGTATTAGTATCGCCGTAAACGATCAATACATCCGGCTTTCGTTTGATGAGGATGGGCTCCAGCAGAGCCAGGATTTCAGCAGTTTGTACTGCCTGAGTTCCTGAACCCACGCTGAGGTTATAGTCTGGAGCGGGAATCTCCATATCCCGAAAGAATACTTCATTCATCTGGAGATCATAATGCTGTCCGCTATGTACGATCAATTCTTCATGTCCGGCTTTGCGGATTACTTTGGAAAGCGGGGCCAGTTTAACAAACTGCGGTCGGGCTCCGACGATTTGCATTATCTTCATTTTATCTTCCTATTAACGTTTTATGGGCAAAAAGATCAGCTTCTGATCTTCCTGCATCTCGTTGCCACTATAGTCTGTGCTTTCTTTGTGAATAGTCAGGCTATAAGAGCGGTAGTTTGTTAGCTCTTGCGAGGGCTGCAAGATAACTTTACGTCCGTGTATATTCAAAATATCAATGGGTACTTCCTGTTTGGAATCACTGGCTACCAGGCTGATCTTTAGATTCTTTCTGGTCATTATCTCAGAGAATTTAAGCTCTATTTTCGGCTTGAGATCATTGATCGAAGCGCCGCTACGCGGGATAGTGAAGAGCAGCTGCGGAGGCTCTTCATCGCTGCGGTTTTGAACCTGAAAAGCAAGGGAAGATTCCGCGCTGAGATTGACTTTATGGTCTTCCAGATTGCGCATCTTGATTGTCACACGCGAAGAGTCCAGCTTTGAGCAGAGCACAAAGAGCTTGTCTTGATCCAGATGCTCATGCAGTATCTCGATTCTATCTTCACTGCCCTCGGTAAATATCTCCAGGGAGAAATACTTTGAGATTATCTTGCTTAGGGTTATTTCCAGCTCGTATGGCGACACCTGTTTTACATTCCTGATCTGAGCCAAAGTAGTATCTACATAAGCCATAGTCATGTCGAGGCTTGAACGCTCTGATACCGTAACAATATCCTCAAAGAAAGGCTCATAGATCAGATCATAGCGACCATTCAGGTTTTTGTCTATATAAGCTCGCAGGATGTAGCTGGCAGGATTCAAATTCGGGAGCTCATAGCTCTCCCCGCTGGCTTCATGCGCCATCACCAAGAGGGAGTCGGCTGAAAACAGGGAAAGATTGATAGCGGTTCCTGTGTCCAGAGGGTCTTCATATTTGATAAGGCCCGAAAGCTGCCCGGTTTGCGCTTCACCGGATCGGAAGGCCAGAGTGTGCGATCTATCTAGGTGGTTGCCTCTAAGGTCTTTGAGCCTGGTGCTAAGGGTGATATAGTAGTTCGTATCCAAGAGCAGTTCATCCTCAATCTCGATTTTCAGGGTGGCTCTGGTCAGTGAAATGCGCCGCTGAGAAACCGGAGGATAGATATAGATAGAATTGGTAATGGAAGCTTTATCCATGGGTTTGGAAAAGTCTATTTCGATGATCTTTTTGGAAATATCACCCATTTCTATCGGGGAAGAAGAAATCACGGTGGGCTTTTCGGTATCGGCTTCTCCACCGGTGGGACCGCGTTTGCTGCCACAAGCAAACAGACTAAGTAGCAGGAAAGTAATGATTGTGGCTTTGATCAGCTTCATAACTTGCTCCTTAGCAAATATTTACCCAGGGCGTCATATTCCAGATTCACTAAGGCTCCGGCTTTGATCAAATCCATATTGCTATTCTCGGCGGTGTGCCGGATGAGGGCTACACAGAATTCTCTGCTGCTCAGGCTGGCTACCGTGAGGCTGATGCCATTGATGGCGATAGAGCCTTGGGGGATCATCAAGTGCCGATCCTGATGATGCAACTCAAAATGGTAATACATGGTTTGGTTGCGCTGCTCTTTGCGCAGGAATTTAGCGGTTCGGTCTATGTGTCCCTGCACCCAGTGCCCATCCAGCCTGTCGCCTATCTTCAGAGCCCGCTCCAGATTCAGGATATCGTCGATTTTCCAGTAGCTGGCGGTGCTTTTGATCCAGGTCTCGTTCATGACCTGCACTGTAAAAGAGCTTTGATCAAGCTTCAGTGCAGTAAGACAGATGCCATCGCAGGCGATGGAAGAGCCTTCTTTGAGATCATCAAAGGATTTTGGCCGCGCTATTTGAATATATTTCGAGCCGGCTTCGGTCTTGATACTTTCGATGGGGCTGATAGCTTCAATGATTCCGGTGAACATCTTCAGACGCCATAACGCCTTTCCCATGCGCTTTTCAGGGTATTGCTACTGCTGTATTCAAGGTCTCCGCCAAAGGGCAGGCCGGTGGACAAACGGGTGATGCAAACATCTTTATCTTTGAATATCTCCCAGATATAATGAATGGTAGCTTCGCCTTCAGCGGAGGGTTTGAGGGCCAGGATCAATTCCTTTGGCATCAGCTGGGCAACCCTTTGGGATAAAGCCGCAGCATTGATCTGATCAGGCCCGTAGCCATCGATGGGGGAGAGCAGATGCCCCAGCACAAAGTACAGTCCCTTATACTCGTTCATATTTTCGATGACTTGTATATCGGCACTGCTTTCTACTATGCAAAGGCTATCCGTATCCCGCATTAAAGAGGAGCAGATCGGGCAGGGATCGCTTTCAGAGAGCATCAGACACTTTGAGCAGGGCTTAAAAGCCTGAACAGTGGTCTTGATGGTCTCTGCCAGTTCCAGGGCAAAATTCTGGTCTTGCGAGAGCAGATACCATGCCATGCGCTGGGCTGTCCTTTTACCTATTCCGGGAAAGCGGGACAGACTTTCTATTAGCTTTTCCAGTTTATTGCTGATGAACATTTTCTAAAAGAGCCCTGGAATCTTCATGCCTCCGGTGAGTTTTCCCATGATTTCTTCACTGGCTTGAGATACCTGATTGTGGGCTTCCTGCAGGGCAGCGAGGATCAAATCTTCCAGCATCTCCACATCGTCCGGGTCCACAGCTTCTTTATCGATCTTTATGCTTTTTACTTCGTGCGCTCCATTGATGCCGATGGTAACCATGCCACCACCAGAGCTAACTTCGAAGATCTTGTTTTCCAGTTCTTGCTGAGATTTCATCATATCCTGCTGCATCTTCTGGGCCTGTTTCATCAGGTTATTCATATTTTTTCCACCTTGTAACATGTGAACTCCTTATCGTGTTTCATTTGATTCCCAAAAAGCGGGAACGGCGTGTTTTAGTCAAGCGGTAAATTATCTTGAGTTTTCGCATAGTATGGTTTTGAGCTTTTATCTTAGTGATAGCATCCTGTTTGTCTATGAAATCTTTAAGCACTTCAGGCTTTATGTATATTGATATTGTAGCCTTTAGGCTGCCTCCTCCCTTTTCCAGTGAACTTGCTTTTAATTCGTTTTCGACTCGAGGTGACTCGAATCTTCGAGTGGACTCGAGTTAAAATCGAATTAAAAACTAATTGAAGCCAGAGGCTGGATACCAGGATTGAAAGTCAAAGAAGGCAGAACTTTTCGCAAAGTCCTGCCTTCATCATGTCTGAATAAGGGGATTTATCAGCCACCCATCATGGCAGCGATATCATCATCCGCATTGGTAGTTTGTTTGAGGCCAAAGGTATCGATGATCACTTTGGCTACATTAGGTGAAAGGAAACCAGGCAGGGTAGGCCCGATTCGCATATTCTTGAAGCCCAGAGAAAGCAGAGCGAGCAGTACTGCCACCGCTTTTTGCTCGTACCAGCCGAGGTCAAAGGAGATGGGCAGATCGTTCACATCATCGAGTTCAAAGACTTCTTTGAGTTTGAGTGCGATCACAGCAAGAGAATAGGAGTCGTTGCACTGACCGGCATCAAGGATGCGGGGAATGCCACCGATATCGCCCAGGTCGAGCTTGATATAGCGATATTTAGCACAACCGGCTGTGAGGATTATGGTGTCTTTGGGCAGCTTTTCGGCTACTTCGGTGAAGTATTTGCGAGAGGGCATGCGGCCATCGCATCCTGCCATTACCACAAAGCGTTTGATCGCTCCGGATTTCACGGCATCCACTATCTTGTCTGCCAGTGAAAGCACTGTGGCATGGGCAAATCCACCGATGATTTCACCGGTTTCCATCTCTGTGGGAGGTGGGCATTTCAAGGCTGCTTCGATCACAGGGCTGAAATCTTTGGGTTTGCCATCTTTGCGGTCTGCAATATGGATTGCTCCGGGATATCCGGCCATACCTGTGGTGAACATCTTGTCCAGATAGGTGTTTTCTTTGCGCAGCGGAACGATGCAATTTGTGGTCATCAAAATGGCGCCGTTAAAGTTCTGGAAATCAACTAACTGATGCCACCAGGATGAGCCGTAATTGCCATGGAAGTGTTTAAACTTCTTGAAGGCTGGATAGTAATTTGCCGGCAGCATCTCGCTATGGGTATAGATATCGATGCCCTTGCCTTCGGTCTGGATGAGCAGCTCTTCAAAATCCTTAAGATCGTGTCCGCTTACCAGGATGCCGGGGTTTTTGCCCACTCCGATATTGACGTGGGTGGGTTCGGGATTGCCATAGGTCTTGGTGTGGGCTTCATCCAGTTTGGCCATTACTTTTACGGCATGCTCACCGGTCTTGAGTACCATGGCTACCAGATCATCGGCGCTAAGGCTATCATCGATAGTTGCAGCCAGGCCTTCCATCATAAATTTATTTACGTCGTCATCCATGTAGCCAAGCATGGCAGCATGGTCTCCATAAGCTCCGATACCTTTGAGGCCATAGGTGATAGTTTCACGCAGGCTGCGGATATCTTCATTCTCAGTTCTGAGCACGCCTACCTTGGCACCAAATTCTTCATACTGATCCTTGGTGATCTGGAAGTTGACGGCTTCGGGGCAAGAATCGCATTTGTCGTTGAGAATCTGGCACAGCTCCGCTTTCCTTTTGTCACGGCGCGCAATGGCTTGGTCTATGAGATCGGTGATCACAGCTTCATCCCAATTAGCATTGGTGATGGTGGTAAAAAGTCCTTGCATTACAAGAATTGAATCTTCGGGATAATATTTCCCGTTTTGTATTAGCTTGTGTGAGACATAAGCAAGACCTCTGAGGCTGTAAATCAAGAGGTCCATCAAGTGTGCCAGAGTATCGGGTTTCCCGCATACTCCACGTACAGTGCAGCCGAGGTTTCGGGCTGTTTCCTGACATTGATAACAAAACATACTCATGGTGTGTTTCTCCTATTGTTTTATGGTTTTGGCATTTTGATTACGAGGATGCGCATCAGCGTGTCACCCTCATTAGTAACTGCATGGGGGATGTTTTTGGGGCTGTCGATGATAGTTCCGGCAGGGAAGCTACTGCTTTCTTCGCCTATGGTGAGTGTGGCAGTGCCTTCCAGCACAAAAAAAGCTACGTTCACGGGTGTTTTGTGAGCCTTGAGATGGGCTTTGGGCTCAAACTCGATATGCACGATTTCGCCTTCAGGCTGCACATAGATCTTGGTGCCGATCATGCCATTGACATTCAGCACGGGTGTGAGGTCTTTGTAGTATCTGCTTTCCATATTATCTCTCCTTAGATGATTTTGCCATCAATGCTGATGACGTTTACTTTCACAAAGTGCATCTGTCCGGCACGTTCAAGTGCTTTTTGCAGAATAATCTCCATTCCGCCACAACAAGGCACTTCCATGCGTACGATGCTCACGCTTTTGATTTTATGCAATATAAATATTTGCGATAATTTGTCAATATATCGTTCCAAATCCAGGTCCAGTTTCGGGCAGAGTGTGATCACTATCTTTCCCCTAAGAAACCGGCGGTGAAAATCTGCGTAGGCGTATGGCACACAGTCTGCCGAAAGCAAAAGCTCGGCATTGTCAAAATATGCGGCCGCTGGATTCAATAAAGTAAGCTGTACCGGCCACTGCCTCAGCTCTGTGTGCAGCTCCCCACCCATTGTGTTTCCATCCTGTTCCGGCTCAATGGTTCTGGCATGAGTTCCACTGCAGCCGCAAGCCATGGTTTCTTCGGTGGTGAGGGCTTCGATGTCGTAATCATTGGCCTTGAGAATTTGGAGCGCTTCGTTGTAATATCCCATTTCGCCATGAGATTTGAGATGGTGTAGGTGCGCTTTGATGGTGTTTTCTCCGGCTTTCATGATGTTTTC
>JALNWR010000147.1 GCA_023230795.1 Candidatus Cloacimonadota bacterium | reverse complement strand
TTTTTCAAGGTGGCTTTCCTTTTCCCGTCTTGCTCTTTTTCCAAGGCCTGAGGCCTTGCTCGATGCGAGACGCATCGAATCCAGCAGCATCGAATCCAGCAGCATCGAATCCAGCAGCATCGAATCCAGCAGCAGAGGAGTCCAGCAGCAGAGGAGTCCAGCAGCATAGGAGTCCAGCAGCATAGGAGTCCAGCAAGGGAGCCGCTTGAAAATCTGAAAACCTGAAAATCTGAAAACCTGAAAACTTCAAAACTTCACCACCCAAAAGAAAAAGCCCCACTTTCGTGGAGCTTTTTCATCTTATAACTTAGTTAGTTATTTACGTTTTGCAGCGGGGACATTGCCCAGTCTTTCACCTCGGGGAGGGAAGGGGCCGGCTCCGGCAGTTACTTTTACGAATGCTTTGTTGGTTAATCCCAATGCTTCCAAGGTGGCTATCGGGAGTATGGTACCGGCTGTATCGATCCAGCCTAAGGGAGCGAAGATACCGTAAGGGTCTTCACTGGCATAGATATAGTACCAGTTTGCATTGGGAATGGCAGTCCAGCTCAGGATCAAGTTTGTGCCGTCGCTGGTAAGTGCCAGATCGGTAATCGGAGCTACGGTGGTGGGAAGCTCCGCCAGATGGATGTTGTCGATGTACCAGAAGTTGATCTCGTAGCTATCTTCGCCAGAGGCCACGAAGCGGATCTTGAAGACGCGGTTTGAAGCGTAGGCGGAGATATCGTAGGCGAAACGGGTCCAAGCCAGATCATCATTCAGGGAGCTGTAGCTACCCAGTGTGTTCCAGCTGGCGCCGTCCCAGATTTCCCAGCTCATCACGTTTTCGAAATCGGTGCTGAAGTTATTCAGATGCAGATCGAAGCTGAATTGTACGTTATCAAGGCCTGTGGCATCGAATTCGTAGCTATTCAGGGCAATGCTGTAGTTTGTAACCTGAGGAGTCCAGCTGAAAGATGCTGAAGGTTCAGGGTTTCCGGTGCTGCTATCGATAAGCCAGTTTGCGGAACCAGAAGTCCACAAATTGGTCTCGAAATCCGCGCTTGCCCAGTCTTCGGTGAAGGGCAGAGCGTGAGGAAGCGGAGGTGGATCAACGGTTACAGAAACAGGGTTTGAGATGGCACCATTGGCACTGAAGTACACAGGTTGTACTGCGTAGTTATAAGTGCCGGCAGCAAGACCTTCATCGAGGTAGCTGTAGGCAGCTACGATCTCAGCATTGATCGGGTTACCATCACGATAGATATTGAAGCCGCGCAGGGCACGTTGGCTGGGGGTGGGATTACCAGACGTGCTGAGGCGTAGATTGCTCAATGCTTCACGGCTGGGTTCGAGGTTTGTGACAGGGATGTTCAGCCATTGCGGTGTGGCCTTACTGAGTATAGAGGGATCATTCACGTAGGCTTGCAGGTTCCAGTTGGCGTTAATGTTATATTGATTGTACATGCTATACCAGGTGCCGCCCAGCTCGATGAGATCACCTTTTCCTACCACGGCAGGTCCGGCGTCGCAACCGGCAGGATGGAATACTTCACCATCCAATACGTCACAGTAATAGCCAAACCATAGGGCCTGACCCTGAACAATCGGGAAGGGGGTATCCAGCACGATTTCGTTCCAGGCACCGATAGTAGGAAGGGTTACATCCTGACTGTACATCAGAGTAGCGGGAGCCAGGCTGACATCATTTCCAGTCCAGATTCTCAGGCTGTAGTTTGTATTGGCAGAACGCGGGAAGAACTTGATCTTCTCGATCTGCATACCGTCATAGTTCCACAGGTCTGCGCCGGTGTATTTTATTGCTACGTTGAATGTGGCTATGCCACCGGTTCCGATGCCGTCTGCATTGGTACCGTTATCGTAGTGCAGCCAGCCGGGTTCTCCGGGTTCGGTAGAGGCCACACCCCAGTTCAGCATTACATTGCTTAGGTCTTGCACTTCGGCGCTGAGGTTCACTACCTGTCCTATGGGTTCGTCAATGCCGTTTCCGGATAGGGGATAGCTGTGCAGCACGCGGCCCAGATTGTCCTCTACGTTCAGGGTTGCAGTTTTTGCACCCAGGCTTTGAGGAGTAAAGAGCACGTCGAAGTTGTAGTTGTCATTATAGCCAAGATCGGCCGGAAGGTTATCTGCCACTACAGAGAAGTTTCCTTCTATATCGTTGGAGATATAGATATCGCCGCTTGTAATGGTAAGCCCAGGGCCGCCACTATTATGAATGGTGAATTCTTTGGCTGCGGGATTCATGAGCTCCACATCCGCAAAATCCCATTGAACAGGGTCGATTCCAAATACGGGCAACCACTCGCCTGTGACGGTGAGGGAAACAGGAATCTGTACGGAGGCTGTGTCCGCGTTATGGTCAATGGTGAAGATTCCGGTATGTTCTCCGGGAGCTATGTTGTTGGCATCGAAATTGATATTTACAGTCATATTGCCTGCAATATCTACTGAGCCGCTACGTGGATCAGCGTTGACCCATGAGGTTACAGTACAGAGTTCAAGGCCGTAGATTGCTTCGTTTTGATGCATACCCAGGATAGTGGCAAATCCGGGCACGATTCCGCTAACGATCTCGACACCGCCGGCACTCCCGCTTACTGTGATGCCGGGAACTATGGTATCGTCAAGAGGAAAGGATTGGATGATGCTACCATCTGCGATATTCACCTGAACCAGAGTATTGGAAAAGTCCCCGGTTTGAGAATTCACCCAGATGCTGGGCTCTCCGCTCAGGTTATCGTAAGCTATGCCGGCAAAATCTGTAGCTGCGGTATCCAGGGTGCGAAGCACAGCACCATTGCGATTAACCAGCTGCAGAGGGTCTGCCCAGTTGTTGCTTACCCAGAAGGCGTCGTTATCCGGATCGTAAGTAATGGCACGCACGGGTACAGGAGCTGTGATGGTGCCGATCAGGGTAGCGGTATTGAAATCCATCTGGTAGATCGGGGTAGCAGCGGATGCGCCATAGAAGTAAGTACCATCGTAGGCGAGGTCACGCACGCCATTGGCACCGGAAATGATGATCTCTTCCAGATAGTTGCCTTCAAGATCGTACTTGTATATTTCCAGGGCACCGGCCGTGCTGCTCCAGCGGGAGGTGTAGATGAATTCTCCATCGCTGGCCACACCGTATTCACCAGTGTTAATGGCGGTGGGGTAGGCAAATTGCAGGTCAAGCTGAGCGCGGCTGGCATCGATGCTATTTCTCGTAGCCAGAGTGCTTTTTTCAGCATTGAGTGCTGCACTTGGGCTTGAGACGATATTACCGATTACAGGATTGCGAGTAGCGCGAGGAGTGGTGTCCTCGAAACTGAACCTGAAATTAAGCGGTCTGCCGCCGGCATTTTCCATAGTGAGCATTTGGGTAGAGGTCTGTCCTACTTCCAGAGTCTCGGTAAAGCTTAAAGGGCTTACCGCAATCTGGGCAGGGGATCCAATGATATCGAAGAAATAAGGGTTTGCTATTTCAGGTGATGGGCCATCAGTATTAACAGCCTGAACAGTCCAGAACCAACGCTCAGAATAGTTGAAGCTCATGGCTGTACTTCCACCTGTTACAGGATTGAAGCTGGTGCCTTGAATATTATCGAAGATTTGTTCATCGTAGATATTCTCTTCGGAAGAGGCCATATACAGTATGTAATAATCCGGAGTGCCTCCCAAATCTGAAGGAGCCCAGGTGAGGTCAAAACCTTCGATGGGCATATCTGTAGCACCGTTTTCGGGAGCAATCAGGGTTACGGGATCAGGAGGTCCGGTGGGCACATATAAAGGAGGACCTGTGAAGTCGTCCACATACAAATACCAGTCATAGGCACCCATGTAGCGTACAGCCAGATAAACTACAGCATCGCCATAGCTATCAAGGGGGTAGGTCTTCTGGACGTATTCGCCCATTTGGCCGGTTCCGCTATCTATCATAGTGAAGGAAGCGGGGTTCGTATCGGTAGTGGAAATCAAGACCTGCCAGGGATCGGCGTAAGAAGCATTATAGCTTCTCATCCAGAAGCTGATCACATCAGTGGTAGCTGAGCTTACCTGCAGCGGAGGAGTAATCAACCAATCGTCGTTATTCAATGAAGAGGTTTCATATCCTATGCGGGCGGAATAGCTTCCGGTGTGAGGATTTGAAGTCGAAGCTTCCCACTGCTTAGCACCGCCATCAGCATTAATTACTGTCCATCTATCGGGAATTGCTCCAGATTCGAAGCCTTCCATGTAGGCATTTTCGTTTAATGCTGCTCCGGTGAGTGCCACATCATAGTAGGTTCCACCATAATTCATCCGCAGCGTTGCAGTATGGCTTCCAGTGGTATCTGGGACATAACGCACCGGGATGTTTACAGATTGACCGACTGTGAGGGCAGCAGGGAAACCGGTTGTTGTATATTCAAACTGGTCGAAATCGCCAATCAGGGTGATATCAGCAGCGTCCAAAGCCAAGGTTCCACCCCCGGTATTGGTAATAACTACATCAGTGTAAGCTGTAGGTGTATTAGCCAGGGTAACTCCGAAATCGATGCTGTCGGGAGTATAGACGAAGATGGGGCTTTCAGGTATTTCTTCCAGCAGGAAGTCATCGATACCAAAGCCATAATATGTTGCTGCGCTTGCAGTCTGGTGGAAGGCAAGGTAAATAGTGCTTCCGGTGTAAGCACTCAGATTCAACATATGTTCAGTCCATGGAACATTGGCACAGTCAAAGGTGCCAAGACCGGTGGTGAAAGAACCGATCGCATTATCCGAGGTGGAAACATACACAGTATAGGTGTTCACAAAGCTGGCACTTTCCACTTTATCCCACCATTTCAGGCGAGTGTCGCTTGTAAGGGTGATAGGAGGAGTGATCAGCCAGTCGTCATTATTACCCATACCTACTGCTGCATTTGGTTCAGAGTGGGTAGGGCTAATATAGGTATTACCCTGTCTCCAGGTGTAGTCATCTGCGTCGGCGTTGATCACGGTCCAGCCGAGAGGAGCAGCAGGGCTTCCTACCCAGATGCCATCGAAGTTTTGAGTGTAAGGGAAACTAGCGATGGTGGGGTCTGCCATGGTGGTAAAGCTCCAGACGGGGCTGCCCACGGCATCGCCATTAGCATTGTAGGCCACTACTTTCCAATAGTAGGTAGTTTCATAGGCCATGTCTGGAGTGGGGTCATAAGAAGTAACCAGACCCAAATCCGAACTGTTCAGGATATTGGTGGGAGGATTGTCTGTACCAAAGGACAGCCTGTATCCTGTGGGTGCTCCGCCACCGGAAGCCCAGTTCAGAGTTGCTGAACGCATAATATTTGTTGCGGCATTGGCAGGACTAAGGATAGCCGCAACATTTGGGGGGCCTGTTAATTCATAACTTGTATAGGTGAGGGTTACATTGGGGCGAGTCACGGAAGTCGAACCGTTACCGGTGGGAGCAGTACTGTCTTGCACCCAGGTAAGATGCATTCCGGTAACCGAGCTACTGCGAATACCAGCGCCGGAAGAGGTACCATTACCATAACCGCCGTAGTTTCTCTCTACCATGATGATTACGCCATTGCCATCATCTACACTGAAGGGGTTCAAAAGCGTGAATTCGTTCCAGTCACCGGCAAGGGTGCCGGTGTGAGTGGCATCATAGACCAAAGTGGCACCGGCAATCATATTTGCCCAGGTGCCGTTTGTAATAGTATTGCTACCGGTTGTCTTCAGATAAATCTTGGTAGGAATGGCAACTGAGGTGGCAGTATTGGAATACCAGGAAATTGCAGAAATCAGGGTGTTTTGGGGCCCCAGTTCCGCATCCGTATAGAGCGCAGCACTGCGTTCATAACCAAAATAGCTCCCCAAGGGGAATCGCTGAACGTCGGTGCCGGTTCCAATTACAACGCTATCGGCAAAGGCCATCGTAACCAATGCCAACGCGAATAATAATATTAATATTTTCTTCATACAAAACTCCTTAATTGAGTTGTTTCTTTAAAGAAGAGCTTGTTATTTGTATAAGTAATAGGTTTAGCCTCATTCCTCCTGGATAATGATGCAGCAGACGGGTAGATTCCAAAGGGTTTGAAATCCTTAGTCCCAAGGCTAAAGCCAGATTTGATCTTGATGGTTTGGGTAAAAGCCAGCTCAGAGAAGAACTGCTTTACATACCGATGGATTTGCCGGCCGGATTGGCTGCAATCCTCTTGATCTCGAAGGGTGAATGGTGAGTCGAAGCTGCCTTCAGGCTTCATACCCCGCGGCGCAGGTGATAATGTGCGACGATTATTACTCAGAGTGCGGGCAATATGATGCCGGATTGTGCTTCGGGATGGGTATTGGTTTTCATGATTGTTATTGATATTGTGGAAATGTGTCAACACGAAAGCAGACCTCGCCTGTCCAGAGCCGCGGTAAATATGCTCTAAACGGTTGTTTGACAATGCATAGTCAAAACTAATACAGCAAGAATCAACTTTCAAAAAAACTCCTTTGGCAGTCCCCGATGGTGCGGAAAATATCCATGATTCGGAGCATATACCGATTCAGCTTTCATAGCTTTCGTAAACTCTAAATGCAAGCACTATAAACTACCTGCAAACTTTTGGAAATGCTACGAAGCTCTGATGCCAAAATATATGAAGATGGTAAAAGGTGTCAAGCATAAAATGCGGGGGAATGTAGAATTGAGAATTGAGAATTG
>JALNWR010000146.1 GCA_023230795.1 Candidatus Cloacimonadota bacterium | reverse complement strand
TTCCCCCCCCCCCCCCCCGTATAGCAATGTGCGTTAATAAAACACTGCTATTTTTGTTTTTAATGCTGGTTTTTTTGGGAGCAGCGTGGGCACAGTCTATCTACGTGGACCAAAATTCGACGAATGATGAACAGGATGGATCTGAACTTTACCCATATCATCAAGTAGGAGATGCTCTCAATCATGCCGTAGATGATGATGCAGTAGATACGATTATCATCCTCCCTGGCACATATAGCGAGAACTTAAATATTATTAATTTCCCGCGCAATTTAACTTTCAGAAGCACCTTCGATCCTCTTCTTAATAATGAAGAAATAATATCAACTACTATCATCCAAGGGGTAGAAGATGCATTTGATTCCGTTTTCTACCTCAGCCATTGTAGTGGTCAGATCAATTTTTGGGGATTAAGTATCAGAAACGGAAAGGGACATTTCGTCAATTATGATGACTACCCTGATAACTGGACACAGGGAGGAGGTATTTGCTCTATTGGCACTGACAGCTTGGAGCAGTATGTAAGCATTGATTGGTGTAACATTTATGAAAATTATGCATGTTGGGGTGGTGGTATCTATGGAATTTACGCAAGTTTTACCATCTCGAACACAAACATTCATAACAATGCTCTATATTTCCGGCATTTAGAGCTACCGCCAGATACACATGGGCTTGGTCGTTATAACGGCTCAAAGGGTGGCGGAATATACCTCGCAGGTGGCTGGTCAACGATATCCCAATGCAAAATCTACAGTAATCGATCTTACCTGGAAGAAAGCCACGAATTGTATAACCCGCTTTGTTACGGCAATGCCTCTGCCTTGGTATGGAGAAATACCTGCGCAGCCAACGATATTGGTATAATTATGGAAGACTGCGAAATATATGATAATATTACGAGTACTTTGGATGAACAGATGCAGGTATTTGATTGGCCATGCAGGGATATTGTTCAGATTCAAAGGGGAGTTCATTCCGTAGAACCGGGAACTGGTAATGGCTATAATCATGTTGAGATTAACCAATGCACCATTACCGAAAATAAAATCATAACAGAAGATCCAGGCCCTAATGACCCTTCCGTGAACGCTGCAGTGGGAATACTGAGGCTTTTTGATGAAAACCATATCCTTGGCACAATCAACAATAATATTGTGTATGGGAACACAGCCGGTTCAGCCTATAACCAGGATGTATCACTTGTGCATCAACTGTATGGGGGGTTCTATGATGATCAGCATACTCCAATGATATTTAGACCTACCCGAATACCCATCAAGTACTGCTGTGTAAACGATGCACACAATGCAGGACTATACCTTGATGAGGGTGGCGGCAGCATAGACAAGGAACCTTTATTCGTGGATGCTGATTCCCGCAATTTCAGTTTACGCTGGGACGCTGATGCAATTAGCCCATGTATAGACAGCGGTAATCCTGCTATTCTGGACCTGATTGACTACACACCTTCTGATATAGGGGCAAAACCATATTTAGTAGCACATGACTATGAAAAATATGTAATGCCAAGCTATGCCGGCAGAGAAAGAATAAAATGGATGTGCTTTCCCGTTTTGAACGAAATCACCAATGGTTCTTGCATGAATGAGAACTTTTTTAGCCCTATAGTCGATATAAGCATTTTGGATTACGTAAAGTATAAACCTTATCTATCTGTTGACGTGCGTTCAATGGTGTATGACGAGGATTATTTACTGCAATATGGCTCAGAAATAGTAAAAAGCACCCAAGGTTACAAGGTAAAACTACAAGATGATTGCCTCGCTATCACTAACATTCACTCCCCCGGCTTCCTAATCCCGCCTGATACGGTGGTGAATCTCCATAGATTTGAGGGAGATGCTGGAAACCCTGGATACGGAGCCAATTGGGTGGGGTATTTCGTGAAAGAAAGTACTCACCCCCTGAAAGCTCTTCATTCCGTACTCGACCATTTGAGTCGCATTGAGACGGCTAAATGGACTATGATCAAGCAAGCGGATGGTTCCTGGATAAATAGCAGCCGCTTTGTTCTGAACTATGGTGACTTGGTAATCCTGCACAGTGATCGGAATTGTTCGTTTGTCTGGGAAACCCCCAACCCTGTCGCCCCCTTCACCTTGGCGTCTCCCACCGCATTCACTTTTCAGGAAAAATCATCTTACACGCCTTTCTATATATCTCTGCCGGATGCAAAGAACGGGGAATTGCCCTCTGAAATCGGCCTGTATGTAAATGGTGTGTGCAAAGGAGCTGTGGTAGTGGAAGATCATTTACTGCATATATGTGCCTATCTTGATGATGGTGAAGTTCTTACCCCGGATAATTCCTTCCTTGTGTTTTACGATCCGGCAAAATCCGCTAGGTCTAATAAGAGTATTTATCGGATGAATTACAAGCAACTGTCACCAACAAAGAGCCCAAGCACTTATTACATGGTAAACATCACAGACCCTCAGAATAGTTTGCCCGTACCCGCCACAACTAAAATACACCAAAACTACCCCAATCCCTTCAATCCTGATACGACTATCCGTTATGAATTGCCTGAAGACGGAGATGTTCAGATCTCTGTTTACAATCTCAAAGGTCAGCTTGTGAAACAACTGCTGAACAGGCGGGAGTCCATCGGTACCCATTCCATTATCTGGGATGGCAGAGATAGCGACGGCAGGACCTGCTCCAGTGGAGTATATTACTACAGAATAAACAACAACGGCACCAGCATCACCAAGAAGATGCTCATGCTGAAATAGTGACCAACGCCACAGAGTAGCTCAAGCTAAGATGAATAAGATAAAAATAGTCCGGACTTCGAATACAGATCGGTTCATAATAAGAGAACAAAAGTCATGGCTCTTTGCGCTGGCAAAGGGTGTTTCGGGTAATTCACTTTTGCATTACCTATGTTTCCTGGTTCCTCTGTGGCTTTCTTTATTGCCCTTATCTGCGGTGACACTTCAAGTTGCCATAGACGGCTCGCAGCCATACAGCTCTATCCAAGCTGCCATAAACGCCTCTGTAAATGGCGATGTGGTATTGGTGCATCCCGGCCGTTATTTTGAAAATGTGGTCTTTGGCGGCAGGATTATCACCCTCTGCTCATTGGAAGCTACTACGAATGACGACAGTTACATCAGCAGCACGATAATCGATGGCAACCGCGCCGGATCCTGCGTCCGTTTCTACAATCAGGAACAAGGCGCTACCTTACGCGGTTTTACCCTGGAACATGGAATAGGACATCCCTTTGGCGCCCAACATTATAGACATGGTGGAGGGATATTTGTCTATTCGAATTGCGATGTAACTATACAAAATTGTGTTATCAAAGATAATCTCTCCACTTCAGGGGCAGGATTATTTGCCTTCCAAGCATCCTTAACACTCAGTGGAGTGGATATTTATCATAATTATGCCTCTTCTACAGGAGGGGGAGTGTTAATATATGGCACGAGGACTGTGGTTCCGAGCATTGTTTTCGATCAGAGCAACCGCTGTTCAGTATTTGAAAACTATGGCACGAAACCTTGTGATATTTCTGTAATGGATATTATGGCAAATCTGGATTTTTATTTGGATCTGGTCTCAGTCGCCAATCCCGACGACTTTTATATTGATCGCCATGCCAATTTTACCCAGACCCAGGGTTTTACCGACACAGTTCATTATCTCCAACCGTATAGAAGAGAGGCAAACCGGGATCTGTATGTAAGCCCGCATGGTGATGATGACAACAGTGGTTATTCTCCGACAGCGGCGATGAAGACCATCGCCAAAGCGGTTCACAAAATAGCCGCAGACAGCACAGACATAAAGACAATTCACATATTGCCAGGTACATACACCAGTGATGATCAGCTAAATCCTCCGATCCCTTTGAGGACATTTGTTAATATTGCGGGAGCAGGGCCAGACTCGACAATCGTTATAGTTACCGATAGCATAGACGGCATAGTCAATAAAGTTGTTTCAGGGATTAAATGTGTTAAAACTTGTATTTCAGGTATTGGGATATCTTCACAAATAACCGACGCGATATATCCAATATCGGTAAATGGCACATCTCAGGATGTTACGATCTCGAACATATCAATTCATGACGCCTTAGTCGGACAATATGGTAGCATTAAGTTTCTGAGGCCTACCAATTTTCTACTGCATGATGTGAAAGTATCGGATATCACTGCGTTAGAAATAGGCGCTTTATATAGCTCTGAATGGATCAGCGGTTCCATTATAAATTGTGAGTTTAGTAATATTAGATCTGTTTTTGATGATCCCGAAGGAGATCCACGGACTATGTTCGATTTGAATTTACATGAATCTCTCAATGTTCAGAATTGTATATTTCGTGATTTTTATACTGCACCGCAGCAGCCAGCCTTTCATATTTCAAATAATCGCAATGACAATGAACCTGTAAGCGTTAATATCTCAAATTGCCTGTTCAGCAATCTAAATTCAGATATATACCACCCCATATCATTCAACAATAGGAGTGTGGACGCCTTTCAAATCAGCAATTGCACTTTCATCAATAATCATGGGTGGCCTAATTCAACCAGCTTGATCGGTAATATTCATTTACAGAATAATATCTTCTACAACCCCGATTGCAATTATGAGCTTATGGTACGAAACTCACCTCCCCTGGTCCCCGTTTCCAATATCTATATGGATTACAACAATCTCCGGGGTGGAATCGGGAGTATAGTGAGCAATGCTTCGACAAGCAATATCTACTATGCTGATACGAACATCAGTCAGTACCCCGAATTTTATAGTTTACGCCCGGGCAATCCCCGCTATGCACAGCTTGCCGAGGGCTCGCCTTGCATCAATAGCGCTACACCTGATACCACCGGGTTGGGGCTACTGCCTTATGATCTGGCCGGTAACCATCGCGTTTGGGATGGCAGACTGGATATGGGCTGTTATGAATATGATTCGCACTCGTATGTAGCCAATTGCGATCCTGTAGCGCCTGATCTAAATCAGCTTACGCTATTTCAAAACTATCCCAATCCCTTCAATCCAAGAACCGATATCTCCTATGTATTACCAGAGCCAGCGAAGGTTCGCCTGGATATCTGTAATATTAAAGGTCAATTGGTGAAAACCCTGGTCAATACCGGCCAGGAAGCCGGACTTCACAAGGCAGCTTGGGACGGTAGAGACATGAACAATCGTAATGTAGCCAGCGGAGTATATTTCTACCGCTTGAGCACTCCAACCGGAATCCAAAGCAGGAGAATGCTTCTGATGAAATAGTATCGAATGACTACGCCGAGCTCGGGCATATCATTTCAGGCAGATACAAGCCTGATGACTCCGTTTACTACAGGATAGTTGAGCTTATAACTATCTGCATCACGCTGCATATCCGGTAAAAAGGCCGCCAAATATACAGGAATTGGATAATGAAAAGAAGGTCAAAATTAGCTACAAAAACAATTGGAAGAACACTCAAACAAAATTCCCTTTGACAAGATAGAGAACTCGATAGATTTTGGCACAAAGATAAATTAAGAGGTAAGATACTGAACATGAAGCTCTTTGAGACTCACGCCCATCTGGACCTTCCGGATTACGATTCCGACCGGGAGAGCCTGATAAATAAATGCTTTAAAAGTGGAATAGAATACATCATTAATATTTCGTTCAACAAGGAAACCGCCATGTCTTCATTGGCTTTGGCACATAAGTATCCACACATATTTTCCACAGTGGGCTTTCATCCCCATGAAGCTACCGAATTTGACGCAGAGCTGGTCAAGAAACTGGCACGCGAAAAGAAAGTGGTGGCTATCGGAGAGATCGGCCTGGACTTTTTCCGCAATCTATCGCCATATCCTGTTCAGCGTGAAGTGTTTGCCAATCAGGCACACCTGGCGGTGGAGTACGATCTTCCTGTAGTGGTGCACGATAGACAGGCACATCAGGAATGCTACAATATCCTCAAGCAGGAGAATGTGAAAGAGGCGGTATTTCACTGTTTTTCAGGAGATATAGTCTTTGCACAGCAGGTTTTGGATGCCGGGTGGATGATGTCTTTTACGGGTAGCATCACCTACAGAAATTCACATTTGGACGATGTGGTGCGTTTGGTGCCCATGGATAGATTCATGATAGAGACGGATTGTCCGTATTTACCACCGCATCCGTATCGGGGACAGCGCAATTCTCCTTTGCATCTGCATTTGATAGCGGAAAAGATTGCCGAAATCAAAGGGATCACCCCCAAAGAAGTGGCGGAGGCCACTTTTAATAACGCCTACAGCTTTTTCCGCATTCCGGCGGACCCTGTTAAACCTTTAAAATCTGGTAGAAAGAAATGAAAAAAGTAATAATAATCAGTATCTTGATGATGTCTGCTCTGCTTTGGGGCGGGAATTCGATCTTTTCTTTTGATGGATATCCCATCCGCTATTATGGTAAGGATATCTACAGCCTGGGAATGGGCGACACCGGAGCAAGTGATCTGTTTCGCTTCAACGGTGGCTACGGCAATCCTGCCCAGGCCAGCAGGAGCGACAAGACCATCTTTGGAACCGGGCTTATCTTCGGCTATACAAGCTACGAATCTGAATACCAGGGCGTGAAACGCAGCTTTCGTGATGATGCTCTGGATTTTCCTTACTTCAGTATATCAGCTCCGTTTAAGAAACACCGGTTTGGCTTTCAATTCAGTCCTTTTGCTACCGGCGTAGTGAAGAATCAGT